>CAMBRJ010000141.1 GCA_945870175.1 Gemmatimonas phototrophica | reverse complement strand
CCGAAGGTGAGGACGAGGCCGACCTCATACTTCGTAGCCTTGAGGTAGCCGAGGAGCTGGCCCACGTGCTCCGGCTCGACCGCGCGGGCCACTTTGCACTCGAGCACGACGAGGTCGTTCACCACGAGGTCCAGCCGCCCACGCCCAATCACTCTCCCACGAAACCTCACCGCGACATCCACCTCACGCGCCACGGTGAACCCCGCGTCGGCAAGGGCAATCACCATCGCCCGCTGGTAAATCACCTCCGGATGCCCATGCCGCAGTTCGTCATGCACCTCCCGAAACACCCGGAGAATCCCCGCCGTCACCTCGCCATGTAGTAGCCCCATGCCGAACGGTCGCCCACAGCCGTCACCACCCCGTCACCCCCCATCCGGAAGCACCGCCCCCCCCGCCCCACAAACGTTCGCCACCAAACAACTTCCCCCGCGGTATCCACCGTTCGCTACCGTGGTCCCTATCAGCATCCACCCTTGGCATCCGCGGCCCCGTAGTGCGTCAGCACCACCTGCGCCGCTTTCCCTGCAACGCCCGGCGTGAGCACGAACATCGTCGCATAGCGCGCATCGCAGATATCCGGCAGCGTCGGCCCGCCGAGCGCGGTGACAATGGCCGGCACGGTATTGCTATGACCCACCACCAGCACCACGCCCGTTGCCTTACGCACCGCCGCCGCCACGTCGGCGACGTGCGTCGCGCCACCGATGGCGATCACCGTCGGCACCACCCCCGTCTTCGAAAACACCACGGCCGCCGTTTCCGCGGTCCGCTTGAGCGACGACACGATGATCGCGTTCGGCGTGGTCATCGCCATCGCGTCGGCCAGCGCCTGCGCGCGCGCCTTGCCGGCCTCGCTCAGCGACGGATCACTGCCGCCCTCCGTCGCCTTCTCACCATGACGGACCAGCACCACCAGCGACGGCTGCGCGGCGAGCATGCGGGGGGCGAACATTCCCGTCGCCAACAGGATGCCCACCATGCCGACCGCACCCGCGCGCCACGACGATCTCGTTTGCATTGTGCTCCTCGATGCGCCTCAGGCGCGTAATGTCGTACCCGATGCCGGCAGCGGACCCACGGTCAAAGGCCGCGACGACCCGTGGCGCTACACCGCGTCACGAAAATATAGGCGTCAGCCAGAACCGACAGAATGCGGAAAACATGCTGTGCGCCTTGACGACCGGCACCCTGTCCGCCCTCTTCAGTCCATGCGTACTCCCCTGTCCCAGTTGGCCGCCGCGCTCGTCGCGATGACGCCGGTCACCCTGCTCGCGCAGCCAAACGCCGCGATTACCCCGAAAGAGACCGCGGCCCGACGCGAGGCCATTGCGGCCCGCATCGATAGCGGTGTCGTGATCGCCTTCGGCGGACGCGCGCTGGTGCACGATTTCAGCACGTTCTATCAGCTGCCCGCCTTCCGCTATCTCACCGAGCTCAACGAACCCGACGCCGCAGTGGTCATGGTGGTGCGCAACAAGCGCCCACAGAGCACGCTGTTTCTCACGCCGCTCGACGCCCGCACGGCCTTCTACTACGGCGTGCGCGCGGACTCAGCGACCAGCGTGGCGAAGTACGGCATGCCGGGCCGCTCCGCGTCGGCACTTCCGGCGTACCTCGATTCGCTCGCCGCCACCGGCCTGCCCTTCTACCACGTGCCCGACGTGGAAACGATGGACTTTGCGCGCAACGACACCCTCACGCGCGGTCAGGAAGCCCTCAAGGGACTCGCCAAGCGCTTCCCCACGCTGGCGGTTCGCAATGGCATGCCGTTCGTGCTGCAGGTGCGCGCCAAGAAGTCTGACGCCGAGATGGCGCTCATTCGGCAGGCGGCCGAGATCAGTGCCGAAGGACATCGCGCCGCCATGCTCACGGCGAATCCGACGCAGGAGTATGAGCTGCGCGCGACGCTCGAATACGAATTCACCCGACGGGGTGCCGAACGCCCGGCCTACGGATCGATTGTCGGCGCCGGAATCAACGGCACCACACTCCACTACATGAAGGCCAGTGATCCGGCGAAGCCCGGCGACCTCGTCGTCATGGACGCCGCGGCCGAATATCGCGGCTACGCGGCGGACATCACCCGCACCATTCCCGTCAGCGGCACCTACACCGCCCAGCAACGTCAGCTCTACCAGTTGGTGCGCGATGCGCAGGATATCGCTGAGCGATTCTCCAAGCCGGGCATGAGTGTACGGGCCGCGACCGATTCGTCCGTGGCGCTGCGGGCGCGCGGACTGGCCGCCCTCGGGCTGGTGGAAAGCGTGGACGCCTCCTTCGATCCGCCCTGGAACGTGAACTGCACCACGAGCCCGGCGCAGTGTCGGCAGTCCAACCTGTGGATGATTCACGGCATCACGCACGGCATCGGACTCGCCGTGCACGACCCGATGCAGGAAAACGGGCCCGATGCCAAGTTTGCTGTCGGCGATGCGTTCACGATCGAGCCGGGCATCTACGTGAGCACGAAGGCGCTCGACGTACTGCCCGATACGCCGAAAAACCGCGCGTTCATTGCGAAGGTGCGCAGTGCGGTCCTCAAGTATCAGAACACCGGCGTGCGCATCGAAGACGACTACATCATCACCGGCAAGGGGCTCGAGCGCATTTCTCTGGTACCGCGCGAGATGGACGAAATCGAAGCGCTGATGAAACGGCGCGCCAAGATTCAGCCGTAGCGACTCAGGGGCGGCGATCCGGTGCAGCATACGGATAGCCGCCCTTCAGCAATGCGCGCAGCCGGCGGTCGTGTCCGTAAATGTCGTCATGGAATACCACTGTACCGTCGTCCCGCGCCACCACCGTGGCGTAGACCACGTGCACCGGCACCGGGGCCGTGAGCATCACCTGCAACGGCATCGCGCGGTGCATCTCTGCTGCGATCCGCGTCGAATCCCACCCCGGCTGATCACGCAACAGCAGCGCGGCCAGCGCCGCCGGCTGTGAAAGGCGGATGCAGCCGTGACTGAAGTCACGCCGTGCTTCCCCGAACAACGCCTGCGCCGGCGTGTCGTGCATGTACACGTTGAATGCATTCGGGAAAATGAATTTCACGCCGCCGAGCGCGTTCTGCGCGCCCGGGCGCTGTCGAATGCGCGCGCGGCCCGCCGACACCGCGTCCAACGCGCCAGAGGTGGTCGGGATCACCTGCTCATTCGAGCCCACGATCTCGAACTCGTTGCGCGTGAGATAGTCGATATTCTTCCGCGCCTTCGGCAGCACCTCCGTGCGGACGATACTGGGCGGTACGTCCCAGTACGGCGAGAACATCAGGTACCGCACGGCGCCGCTGAACACCGGCGTCTTGTGATCGTACGCGTTGCCGACCACCACGTTCATGCGCAATACCTCGCGCTCACTCGCGGAACGAAAGGCATAGAGCTCAAACGCGGGAATGTTCACGATGATCGGCGGCTCCGTGAACTGGTGTGGCAGCCAACGCCAGCGTTCGAGCGTCGTGGTGAGTTGCAGTACGCGCGTATCCAGGCGACGACGCAGCGTGATCATGCGCTCCGGGGTGCCCCGTGTTCGTGTAGTATCCCGAAGCGCCTGTCGTAGTTGGACCGTATCGCTGGCCAGCGCGCGATAGCGCGCGAGCGCATCGACCAGCAGACGGTAATGTTGATACGGCGGCTCGGCCGCGGCGTAGTGCGATGCCGCATCCGTCGTGCCAGACAGGGCCAGCAGTGCCTCCGGCGCGCCCCAGGGTTCGTGCGGAAACCGCAGATCGGCGTGCGCGACGCGCGCCGACACGCGACCGTACTGCACTGAGCGCAGCGATCGGAGCGCGGCCGTGCTCAGCATGACCTCGAACTCTACGACCCTGTCGTCCGTCCCCGGCGGCGCGCCGGCGCCGAGGAGGCGCACAAGCTCCCGCAGACGTTCGGCATCGTAGTCCGACGGTTCGAGACCGCGACGATCGATCCGCGCCAACTCGGCAATGGTGGAAAGCGCCGACGGCGTTGGTCGCCCGCCTCGCGCCCACAACGGCGTCCAACCATTCGCGGCATACACGGTGCGCAGATCGGCCGCGACATCGCTCAGCTGCGGCCAGCGCTGCGGCGCGTGCCGATTCGACACCACAATCCGCTGCAACGCCGCACCGAAGGGCGTGGTGGGAGCGAGTTGCGCGTCGAGGCGGCATGGCTGCACAACACCGTGCGTCACCAACAGCGCGACCAACACGAGACGAACGAGAAGCAGAGTCACCGCTGAAACGTTGGCGGCGGCGTGAAGCGTCGCAGTAGTGGAATCCCCGACGTCACGGCGTCATCGGCCGCGCCAAGGCCGCGTATTGGGGCAGTGCGACCGGGGTGCGCTGGCCACCGGCCTCACCTTCACCTACCTTGCATACCAAACCCTTTCGTGCGCCATTCGGCCAACGGAGACCGATGAAAACCGGAAGACCTGGCCAGCGGCGCACACCGTTCCGCCGAATCGCGCTGTTTACGCTGCTCGGCATCGCCAGCGCGTGTGGAGGCGATGCGGCAACCGATGGGTCCCCCAGCAGCGCCGCCGCCAACGGTACCTTCGCCCGCATTCAGCGCGACATTCTCGATCCGTCGTGTGTCTCCTGTCATCGCGCCGGCGATGCCAGTGCGCGGCAGTCGCAGCTCGTGCTCACCAGCGACTCCGCCTACCAGCAACTCGTCGGCATCGCCTCGGTCCAGCAGATCGCGCGGTCTGATGGAGTCGCCCGCGTGAAGCCGTTTCGGGCCGACAGCTCGCTGCTGTATCACAAGTTGGCGTGGGTTCCCGGCCACCATAGCCGCGACTATGGCCAGCTTATGCCGATGGGCACCACCAAAGGCGTCACCGCTGGCCAGCTCGAGTACGTACGTCGGTGGATCGAAGCCGGAGCACCCCGCAGCGGACACGTGGTCGACACCGCGGTACTCGCCGACGTGCGCCTACAGTCCGCGAGCTTCACGCCGCTCAGTGCCCCGACGGCGGCAGGGTTGCAGCTCAAGGTCGACAGCTTCGCCGTGTCCCCCGGTTCCGAGCGCGAGCTGTTCGTCTACCGCCGCGTCGGCAATGCCAGCGACCTGTACGTCACCCGCATTCAGTCGCGCATGCGTCCGGGCAGTCATCATCTCCTGCTCTACACCTTCGACGAGAGCCGGACCGCCTTTCCCTGCAATTTGCGCCCGACGGCCAACGTGGTTCGCGACATCAGAAATACCGATGGCTCGTTGAACATCGTCAACATGCTGCCCATGGCGTGTCACGTGTACTTCGCGGGCGCGATGACGCAAGAGTTCGACTACCGGTTCCCCCCCGGCGTGGCGCTGCGCTTGCCAGCCAATACGTCGCTCGATTTCAACGTGCACTACGTGAATCGCGCGCCGATCGATCTGCCCGGTGAGGCGTTCGCCAATCTGTACACGGCAGATCGTGCGCAGGTGCAGACGGTGGCCCGCACGCTCAATCTCGCCAACACCAGCTTTTCGCTGCCGCCGAAACAGCGCACCACCGTGCGCACGGTGTTTCCCATGTCGGTGCGCACCACCGTCCTCGGCCTCACCTCGCACATGCACTCGATGGGCGAGCGCTACGAGATCCGCGTGCGCCGGGCCAACGGCACCGAAACCACCGTCTACGTGAACACCGACTGGGAGCACCCGGACTTCACGAATTTCGACACCCCGATCGTGCTGCAACCCGGCGATGCGCTCGTCTCGGTGGTCACCTGGAACAACGTCACCAACCGCACCATCGGCTTCGGGCTGCTTTCCAGCGACGAAATGAACATCATCTTCGGATACGCCTACTGAGTCCCGGCGCATCGGGCGGTGCTACATCGCGTTGCCCGATGCCTTGATCAGGTAGTACGACTCCTGACGCGGCCGGAAGAAACGAAAGCCCTGCTCCGTCAAAAACGCGTCGTCCTCCATCATGACAAACAGCTTCTTGCCGTTCCACTCGGGAATCGGCGTGGCCGTGTTCAGCTCGATGGAGATGTACGAGCCCAGTCGCAGCCGTGAGTTCTGCGCGGTGGTATCGCTGCGCAGCGGGCTACGGAAATCGATCGACGCGCCGAGCCCGTGCCCCTGCGTCCCGATGGGATGCGAATACACCATGGCTTCGATGCCGCGCTGTTTCATTTCGACCATCGTGTTCGTGAATACCGACCCGCCAGTCGCGCCCGGCCGCGCGTGACGCAGCATCACCGCGTCCTGCAGCGTGTTGGTATTCGCCATAGCCCGCTTGAAGCTCTCCGGCACATCGCGCTCACCCGGCTTCAGTACGTACGCCATCTTCTGCCAGTCGGTATCGAAGCCCATGTAGCTGATGCCGAAGTCCACGTGCACGACGTCGCCATGACGAATCACGGTGCTCTCCGGCGCCACGGCCAGAAATCCGCGTGACGTCGCAATGTCCTCGCCCGTGCGCTGCACGCGGAGATCGGGCTGGAACCAGGTGCGCACACCCGCCGCCCCCAGCATGTCGAACAGCGCGCGACGCACATCGCCCACCGTGGTGCGATTGGGCGTAATCACCGCATTCGAGAGCGCCCGCTTCACGATCGCTTCGGTGACGGACACCGCCGCGCGGTAGTGCTCCGTCTCCTCCGGCAGCCTGGTATCGAGATACTCTTCGATCAGATCGCTCGCACTCACAAACGTCTTCTCCGCATCCTCGCCAAGCGTCTCGGCAAGAAATCGATACGCGTCGTAGCCGAGCGAACGCGTCTGCCCGCGCCGTCCCCGAATACCGAGCCCCACCGTGGCCGGCTTGTACTGCTGATACAGATCGCGCAGCGTGGTGGCCGGCGGACGTGGCTCGGTGAACGGTGCGTCGAAGAATCGCGCCAGATTCTCCTCGGTGTACGCCGTGATCGCGAACTTCTTGAGCCCCTGCTCGCGAGCGTCGATGAACACGAAGAAGTCGCGATTGCCCGTGTAGGGCCGCGGCGGGGCGACGTACGGCGACAGCGGGTCGTCGTGAAATTCCTCGTTCACCACGATCCACATGCCAATCTTATGGCGCCGCATCATCGGCAACAGCAGCGCATGCCGCTTGGTGAGCCAGTCTTCGCGAATCGCGATCTGCTGCGACCATGGAAGCAGGGCCGCCGCTTCCGGCACGGCGTATGCCCGGGCCGCCTGCCCACGCACGACTGCAGGGACTGCGACCGCGAGCATCGCCGCCGCCAAAGTTGCCGTAGTCAGACGTTTCATAAGACGTATGCGTGAGAGGATGACCGAGCCAAGAGAACATAGAGATCCAACGACACCAGCACCAGCACCAGCACCAGCACCAGCACCAGCACCAGCACCAGCAGCTGCAGCTGCAATAGCAACAGCACCGGCAAAAGCAAAAGAAAAA
>CAMBRJ010000140.1 GCA_945870175.1 Gemmatimonas phototrophica | reverse complement strand
ATGTGCGATCTCGGCTTCCGAAAGTCCTAGGAGTTCCGTCAGCACTTCGGTTGTGTGTGCTCCCAGTGCCGGACCGGGCCAGTTAATTCGCCCCGGTGTCCGGGAAGCGCGGGGGCAGCAGCAAGCGTGTCCAACCCGTCGGCATGCTGCCGCCGTAGCGATCAATGAGCGCGATACGCAGCGGCTGCACCGGCTGGGCCGAGCCGGGCTTGCTGTTCGCGGCGGCGAAGTTCACGCCGAGATCCTTCGCGGCTTGCGTCACGACCTTGTCGGCCGCACCGCCGGCGGGAATGAACCACGTGCCGACCGGCCACGTCGTGCCACCATCGGTGAACGCCGTGGGGATGCGCGAGGCCTTCACCTTCACGGCGGCCAGACGGTTGGCCACCGTGGAGGCGTCGTTCACTTCCGGCCGCACGAAGTAGCCGGCCTTGCCCTTCGCAATCGTGCCCATCGGCATCGTCGTGACGCCGTTCACCTTTTCGAACGGGCCCGTGAGGCCGTCGAGCACGCGCTCGAACTGGATGCCCATCTGGAACGCGAGCGTCCAGCCGGCATTGTCGTACGGCGCAATCGGCGGACCGCCCGGATAGCGGAAGTCGTTCGGGTGATCCTGCGGCTCGAACATGTCGAGCACGTGCGAGCGGAACGCCTGGCTCGTCATCACCACCCACGAGCCGGCCGGGAACGACTTGCCGTTGGCGCTGAACGAGCCCGTGGCGCGATGCACCTGGATGCCCGAGTACTGCAGCGCCTTGATGAACTTGGTCGCCGTCGGGAAGTCGTTCTGTGCGCTGCTCAACACATACGCGCGCGGGTCACGGTTTTCCGGCTTCTTGAGCTCGGCCATGTAGCGATCGTTGGTGACCGCGCTGCCGATGTTCGGCGCCGCGCCGCCGCGCGCTCCACCGGCACGGTTCGCTTCGGGGCTCGCCGTCGCACGATCCTTCGTGATCTGCGCGATCATCGCATCGACGCGCTTGGGCGAGATCGTCCAGTTGTCCTTCGAGCCGTTCTTGATCTGGTCGGTACCCATCACCCAGCGATTGAACAGGAACGTTTCACGATAGCGCGAGGCGAGATCGAGGAACGCGTAGTTCGCCGACACCGAGTAATCGATCGACTGCCGGAAATGCCATTCCTGCGGCGCAATCGGCATCGGCAAGCCAGCCGAGCGCAGCTGGCGATCGGGCACCAGCGACACGCGGATCGGCGTCGGATTGCCGATCGTCTCG
Organism: Gemmatimonas phototrophica; assembly: GCA_945870175.1. Classification (GTDB taxonomy): domain Bacteria; phylum Gemmatimonadota; class Gemmatimonadetes; order Gemmatimonadales; family Gemmatimonadaceae; genus Gemmatimonas; species Gemmatimonas phototrophica_A. The sequence continues at coordinate 6,101 of CAMBRJ010000140.1, read as the reverse complement.
GTGAGAATGCCGATCTGATTGTGGAAGTAGCCCACAGTGCGCATGCCGCCGTTCCACCACGTGCTGTAGTTCGAGCCCGCGCGGAAGGTGAGACCGGGCTTGTGCTCCAGCACGAACCGATGATTCAGCGCGGCGCCTACGAGGTCGAGGCCGGTGATCATGGCCGGGTGGAACCAGTAGTTGGCCGGATCCCGATATGGCGGTGCCGCCATAACCGTGCCCGTCGGGCCGGTCTGGTGGTGGTTGTACATGATCTGCGGATTCCACTCTACGAACAGCTGCTGCGACATGTTGCGCGTTTCCGCCAGCGCATTCATATACGCGTCGCGATTGTTGTCGTGACCGGCGTACTTCTCGTACAGGCGCGGAATGTTCGAATTGCGGCGCAGCTTGTCGGGCTCCTGCATATACCAGTTCGACACGAGCTCCATGCCGTCCGGATTGGCGTGCGTCATGAGAATGATGCAGTCGTTCAGGATCCGCATCGTCTCGTCGTCGGTGCGGCTGGTGAGCTGGTAGAACGATTCGATGAGCTGCTGGGCGCCGAGCACTTCGGTCGCGTGCAAACCACCGTCGATCCAGAACACCACCTTGCCTTCCTTCGCCAGCTTCGCTGCTTCGGCGGAGTCGAGTCCGTCGGCCAACGCCAGCCGGCTCGAGATCTCTTTGTAGCGCGCCAGGTTCTTCAGGTTGGCCGGCGAGGAGACGATCGCCATGATCTGCGGCCGTCCTTCCTCGGTGAGACCGATGGTGTCGAGAATCACGCGATCGCTCTGCTTCGCGATGGTCGCGAAGAAGGCGTGCAGCTTGGTGTAATTGGGGAGCTCGTAGTCGGCGCCGATGTCATGCCCAAAGAATTCCTTGGGTGACGTGAGGCGCGGCTGAGCCGAGAGCGTGGCCGGCAGGGCCGCCGCGAACAACATCGCGGCGGAGAGCCGGGTGGCACGACGCAGGCTGATCATGCGAGGGACGGGTGGGGAGGATACTGGGACAGCCGGACCCGGCTGCCGGATTTTCCCGCGAGGGAAGCCAACAGGCATACGATGGGGCAGGGTGAGGCGTTGGGCAATCGCATGTCGCGAACGCCGGTGTGCGCGCACCTTGATGAACTTTGCGCCACTAGCGGAGTTCTAACTGCTTATCCGCGGTGTTTCCCGCCTCTCCCGACCTGATACCCGACCCGACATGACCGTGTCACCGACCCGTTTGGTCGCGCTGCTCGCGACGAGCGCTTCCCTGATCGCCGCCTCGTTGTCCGCCCAGGAAAAGCCCCCCGTCAAGCCGCCCGCCGCCGAGATGGACCATTCGAAGATGATGGACCATTCCAAGATGGCGAACGCCGCCAAGGCCGAAGGCTGGAAGGAGCTCGACGCCTACCACATGCTGATGATGGCCACCTGGCACCCGGCCAAGGACAAGAACGACCTGGCGCCGATCCGCGCCAAGGCCACCGAGATGGTGGCGTCGGCCAAGCTCGTCGCGGCGTCCAAGTCGCCGATGGCTTGCCAGAAACCGGAACTGCTGAAGGCGCAGGCCGGTCTCCCGGTGGAGACGGAGAAGGTGGCGGCGATGGTCGCGGCTAAGGCGGCTGATGCCGACCTCAAGGCGGGTCTTAAAGGGCTGCATGACCGCTTCGACGTACTGGAAGGCTGCGCGGGTTCGGGGATGAAGCACTGATCCGGCTGAACTGAACAAACCGCAACACCCTAGGACGCAGGAAGGAGGGTATCAGGGGGCAGGAAGCAGGTGAACCGCGCGTGGTTCCTGCCTCCTCTTCCCTGATACCCTCCTTCCTGCGTCCGAGGGTGTTTTGTCTGCTCAGGCGAGCAACACTGTCCTTAAATGATTTCGCACGCCCCACCCGCACACGCCACCGTGTCGCCCAGTGTCGTCATGTCCACGCCTTCCAGCAGCAAGGTGTAGTCGACCTCGCGATACGACAGCGCGTTCCAGCGGATCATGTCCGACTCGGTCGTCACTTCTTCACGCGGCGCCTGCGCGTAAATCTTGTCGCCCGTTTCGCGCAGCAGCGAGATGCCGGCGAAGTATTCCTTGTTGTCCCAGATGAACTGCTGCACGGCTTCCCACTCGTCGTCCTTCACCGTGACGGTGTTGGACACGTTGTGGTGCAGCCCCGGGTTGTACTGCTCGTGACGGCGGCCGGCGCGCACCCAATGCTCCTGCACCAGACGCACGTACTCGAGGAACTGCACGGCGCCGACATCTTCACGCAAAATCGCGTCGGGCTCGGCGCTCACCGGGAAGGTGATCACGTCCGTCGTCTCAGGGTCCCACACTGACGTTTCGGTCATGTGCGGATTGTGCAGCTTGAACCACTGGTACAACGGCTCCGTGCGCGCGGCCTGCACGCGACGGAAGTAGTGACGCGCATGGTGCGGGTGAATGCCCGAGCCCGCGCCCAACACGAGGCTGGCGGTGCCTTCCGGCTTCACGCACGTAATGCGCGCGGCCGGCTCGATGCCGAGGTGTTCGGCGATCGCGGCGTTGGTGTCGAGGCACTCCTGGGCACCGCGCTCCAGCACCGACGGATCGAGCAGCAGCGACGGACGATCGAGAATGCCGCAGATGGACACACCGAGCAGCGACTCACGTTCGTTGATCACGCGCGTGGCGGCACCGAGGTACGGAATGTTGGTGTACGCCGCTTGCATCGTGCCCAGCAACGACGCCGCGCGGCAACAGGCCAGGAACGACTCTTCCGTGTCGCAGGCGCCGGCGTTGATCGTGGTGAGGTTGCACATCTGCCAGCCCGACACGCGCGAGCCGATCGCGACATCGGGACGGCCATACGCCGCGAGCTTCGTCTGCGCCGCTTCGTCCACGATCATGTACGGCGCGAGGCCGATTTCGACGCACGGGTTCGCGCCATACTCCGCGTCGTCTACGAAGTAGAAGCCGGGTTCGCCGAACTCTTTCTGGAACTCGAACAGCTTCGAGAAGTCGGACGGCTGCACCGTCTCGCGCACGAGCACGGCGGAATTGTTCGACTTACCGCGCTGCGAATTGGTCTCGAACCAGTTGCCCGTCTTGGCCGCTGCCATTTCGTCATCGTCCGACGAGAACAGGCAGATGGTGGCCGAGCGACGGATGCCGCCGGAGAGCACGGCGACCGCCACGTGCATCATGATGTCGTACACTTCGATGGGGCGGAGCGCGCGGCCCGGCACCTGATCGAGCATCCGCTCGGCCGCCAGCAGTGCCTTCTTGAGCGGCAAGTGTCCCGGTGCGCGACCACCTGAGGTGCGCAACTGCTGGCCACGTGAGCGACCAGTGCTGTAGTTGAACTCGATCTTGGTGCCGTCGACGTACGAGCGCACGAGTGCGTCGAGGGCATCCGCCCAGCCTTCGAGGGTATCGGGCACCAGGTGGTGCACCACCGGCAGCTCGTTCTCCGCCGCGCGGAGCGGGAACGTGGGCAACTGCGCCACGTGCTGCTTCTGCACGCTGAAGCCGACGCCCGTGCCCGACATCAGCAGGAAGAAGGATTCCTTGAAGGCGTCGAGCCGGTCCATGTGCGTGAAGGCGCAGTTGAACATGCGCGCGTTGTTCGCTTCGATGGCCCGGCCGCCGAACTGCAGGGAGCGCATGGAGGGCAGGATCGCGCGACGTTGCAGCGCAGCCTCCGTTTCCGCCATGAGCGAGCGCAGCGTGCGATTACCGAACCCGGCCACCGGCAGGTCAACCCGGTCGGCGAAGTGATCGCGGTGCATATCCATGACGCGCGTGAACGCTTCCGACGGCGTTTCACGGCGACCCAGATCTTCCCGGTACCGCGAGTAGCGCGAGAGGAAGATGTAGTCCTGTAAGCCGTTCTCGGCGTGCACGTTGATGCGATGCTGGGCGCGCGCGGCGCGATACAGCACGTAACGCTTGGCGATGTCCCAATGACCGCGCGCGGCGATCATCATCTCGACAATATCCTGAATCTCTTCGACCGTCGGGACATGGTCCTGGGCCCGACGCTCGACGGTGTTGACCACCAACTGCGTGATGGCGCAGACATCCGCGAAGTCGGTGAAGCCCAGACCGAAGCGATGCGCGGCGTCGTGGTGGAGCGGGTTTGGTGCATCGTCGTGACGCGACGCATAGAACGCGAGCGCGATCGCGCGGGTGATGCGCTCGGGATCCCACGAGGCCGAGCGGCCGTCGCGCTTGACGACCTGCGTCACCGCCGTGATACCGGCGTGGTCGTAGCTGGCGTGGAACTCGGAACGGCGGGGGGCGACGGACGTGGCCAAGGGTGCCTCTTAACGGTGAACCAGCGATTGAATGCACACCCCGGAGGACCTTCGCGTTCCACCCCCCGGCCGACACGCCGAGCGACGAAAAGGACTCCTTGCGATGCGCAGCAAGGAGTCCAGCGGCGCCGGCGCCATTGGACGACATGGCACGCAGCAATCCCCGGCGAGCCCTCCCTCGAGGGTGCGCACGGACTCCGGCAGTTGGGTAGGTCTTCTGGCTCGGGATTCATCCTCCGGAGCGGCCTTCCCGTGTACCCAGACATGAGTACCCAGTGGCGTGCAGCTCCGTCGTCATCCCTTACAGCGGCGGGGCCGCCCCGGAATCGCACCGGGTTCCCTCTTAGCGCCGATCCCAGCGTCGGGAGCGGTGACCAAATGCCTATGTCTTGAAACAGTTGCCTGCTGTCACGAACAACAGCGGGAGACGAAACTTCCAGCCAAAAGCGCCCGATGTCAATACTTGTTTGCAGACACATACCCCCAACCGCGTCACGGCTCGAGCCGAAACGCCTGCGCGTCAGGACAGCGGCGTTACGCTGTCTCGAAGGTGCCGCGGCGCTCGGTCTTGTCGCCCTGCATGTGCCAGGATCCTCGCGCCATCACGTCACGAACCCGGTACTCGGCATCCAGCACGACAAGGTCAGCGTCCGCCCCAACCCGGAGCGCGCCCTTCGACGACAGGCGGAGCAGGGCGGCCGTTTGCGAACGGGCGGCGGGTCCGGGCGAGAGCGACAGCAGCAGGGAGGCGAGCGGGCAGAGCGACTGAGCGGAACGCATCAGAACCTCCGGGGCCTTGGGATACTTTGAGAATCACATGGCGTGCTTCCTGATGCTGCAGCGCAACGGGCCGGACGTCATTGACGTCCGGCCCGGATTGCTAACGACTCCCGGCGACTGAAAAACGTTTCGTCGCTGTGAAGCCGGTGCTTCACCACCGCGTTACATCGCGATCTTCTTCCCCTCGAGCTTCTTCTTCTGCTCGCGGAGATGCTCCTCGAGCTTCAAGCGCGGAATGCCCTTGGCCAGCCACTCCGGGGCCTTCTCTCCCTTTAGGTAACTGTCCCAGTACTCCATGAGCCGGAGATCGTAGTCCTTGCGATTCTTGAGCTGCGAGAGCCCGTGATTTTCGCCGACGTACTCCAGCAGGATCACGTCCTTGTCGAGCTGACGCAGCGTGTTGTAGAACGTGATGCCCTGATTGAAATCGACCGCGCCGTCCTTGTCGTCGTGCAAAATGATGAGCGGCGTCTTCACCTTGTCAGCGAAGCGGTTCGGTGAGTTGCGCTCGTAGGCGTCCTTGTTGTCCAGGAAGTTGCCCTTGAAGCGACCCTGCGAGCTCTGGAAGATGCCCTGATTGGTGTTGCCGGAGTTCCAGTACACCGAGCTGTACATGCTCACCATGTCGGTGAGCGGCGCGCCCGCCACGGCACTCTTGAAGATGTTGGTCTGGCCGATCAGGAACGCCGTCTGATAGCCGCCCCACGAGTGGCCATGCAGGCCGACGTTGGCCGAGTCCACGACGCCCGTCTTGATGGCTGCCTTCACCGCCGGTACCACGCTCCACACGGCGCTCATGCCCGGATCGTTGAGCTTGTACACGATGTCCGGCAGGAACACCGCGTACCCGCGCGAGTTGTGTACGCCGATCAAGGCGTTCGGCGAGCTCGAGAAGTTCGGCGAGTAGAAGCTATTCAGGTTGTCCGACTGCAGTTCGTAAATGAACACGAGCGTCGGATACTTCTTGCCTTCTTCGTAGCCGGCGGGGAGATAGAGCGCGCCCTGCAGCGAGTCGCCCTTCTCGGTCACGTAGTTCACGAGCCGTGAGCCGGCCGACCACGC
>CAMBRJ010000139.1 GCA_945870175.1 Gemmatimonas phototrophica | reverse complement strand
CCAGTTCGAACAGTCCCTGATCAGCCGGGACCACCGTCGCGGCGGCCCAGCCAAGTACGTCCTGGACGCCTTCGGTGACGGCCTTCTGAATCAGCCGCGCCCGTTGCGTCGGTGCGGCGCCGAGGACGAGTCGTCTCCACGTGGATGCGACATCGTCATCGGCGACTGATACGGCGGGCGTGGCACCCGTCGTGATATCCGACAACTCGGCGAACAGTCCCTTCGGACCGCGCGCTTCGTAGGAGCCGCGGAACCGTGTCCACTCCATCGTGGCCACGATGACATGCGCCTGGTGGGCCGACAGAGCGCGTAGCAGCCATGAGGTCGCCACGTCCGCGGACAACGTCTGCACGCCGATTCGATGCAGCAGTGCCGCGGCATCGGACGATGTCATGCCGTTGCCCGCCCACGGTCCCCAGCTGATCGCTATGGCCGGCAGCCCGCAGCTGTGGCGGTGGTGCGCGAGGGCGTCGAGCGCGGCATTCGCCGCGGCATAATGAAACTGCCCGCGTGAGCCCCACACGCCCGCGATCGAGGAGAAGAGCACGAAATGCTCGAGCGGATAGTCGCGGGTGAGGTCATGCAGCACCCACGCGCCACGCAGTTTCGGATGCAGGATGGCACGGACATCGGGCGCCGACAGTGCATCAATCGGATGCACACCACCGATGCCGGCAACATGAAACACTCCAGCGAGTGGCCGCGCCAGATCGTCGTTGGCCACGAGCGCTTCGCGCATGGAGGCCGCATCGGCGACATCAGCGCAGATGGCGACCACGTCGGCTCCGTACGCCGTGAGCGTCCGCAGAAACGCCGTCGCCGCCGGATCGGCGGTCCCCCGTCGCCCGACCAGCAGCAGGCGGCCCGCGCCCGCCTTGGCGAGTGCCGTTGCCACGTGCATGCCGAGTGCCCCGAAGCCACCGGTCACGAGATAGCTCCGATCCGCGCGGACGGCCGCTGTGGTGGTGCGGGCCGGCGCCACGAAATCCATCGCCAGTGGGCGAAGGCGCGGTACGAACCGGTGCTCGCCACGATATGCCACCATCTCGTCGATGGCCGCGCGCGGAAGCTCGCGCACAATGCATTCGGCGGCACGTGCGGCATCGACATCGACGGGTAAGTCGATGATGCGCCCGAAATGCTCTGCATGTTCGAGCGCCACGACACGCGCCGCCGCGGCGCGGGCCGCGTCGGCCATCGCGGATGGCGCGGTCGCCGCGCCTACGGCCACACCCGGTTCCGCCACACCCGGTTCCGCCACACCAGGTACGGCGACGCCGTAGGTGACGACCCAGCCGCGAGCCGGCGGGTGCGGCGCGGTCTCCCGGCCGTCTTGGATCATGGTCTGCACGATGGCGAGGAGTTCCACGACGCCATCACCGTTCACGTCATCGAGCGATATCGCGTGCCCCGGTGCACGGGGCAGCACGATATAGTCGGTGCACATCGCGCGTGCCGCTCGATCGCCCAGCGCGTGCACGTCGGCGACCAATTGGATCGTGGCTCCGGCGATCGTCGCCTGCGCGACGAGGTGCGGCACGAGTTGTGTGTCCGTACCGATGATCGTGAGGCAGCGGCCGGCCAGCGGGCGAAGGTCACCGGCGCCCGTGTCCGATCGCGTGTCCGCACGGTCATCGCGCACCCAGGACACCTCGTACGTCGCGAGCTCCGCGGTCGCCGGCACCGGTGGGGTGACCGCATGGTCGGGAAGGTCCAGCCAGTGTCGTTCGGGCTCGAACGGATACAGCGGGATGTCGATCGTCGCTCTGGGCCGGATCCAACACGGTGCGCGCCAATCGATGTCGGCTCCCGTGACGTAGGCGGACGCGAGACCGCGCAATGTTGGCGCGTCGACGGTGCGACCCACGTGCGTGAGCATCGCGGTCGCGCTCGCCGTCGCCGCCATCGCGTCGGCACTGTAGGCAGCGCCGGCCGACTCACCAGTCCAGGACGATCCGCCGTCGCCAGTGCTCCACGCCATCAAGGCGGTCATCGCGTCGCGCGGCGTGTGCGCCACGAGCGCCAGACGATGCGTGAAATGCGCGCGACCCGTCCGCGCCATCCAGCAGGCCGCGGCAAAATCCGTCGGCGCCATCGTTGCGAGTTGCTCCTGCCATGCCGCCGCCACGCGACGCAGGGTCGCTGCGGACTTTGCACTGAGGCACAGCAGTTGCAGATGCTCCGTCGTGTCGGGCGTTGCACTGGCGAGGACGGCCGGAGGGGCCTCGACGATCACATGGGCATTGGTTCCGCTGAAACCGAAGGCGCTGATCCCTGCCCGTGGGACGGGGCCGCGTGCGGGCCAGGCCCGCGCCGCGGTCACGACCTCGACGCCCAACGTATCCCACGCGAGGTGCGGGTTGAGCTGGGTCACATGGCGATGCATCGGAAGGCGTCCATGGGCAAACGACAACAACACTTTGGCCAGCGCCGCGATGCCCGCCGCTGGCTCGAGGTGGCCGATGTTGGTCTTCGCCGATCCCACCAGCAACGGATCGCTGCGTTCGCGTGCCGCGCCGTACGTGGCCGACAACGCTTCGATTTCGATTGGATCACCGAGAGAGGTGCCGGTGCCGTGCGCCTCGACATAATCAATGTCCTTCGGCGAGAGCCCCGCTTGCGCGAGCGCCCGCTGCATGACGGCGTGCTGCGCACGGCCACTTGGTACCGTGAGCCCGCCACTCGGCCCGTCCTGATTCACCGCCGAACCGCGGATCACACCGAGGATACGGTCGCCTGCGTCGCGTGCGTCTGCAAGCCGCTTGAGCACCACGACGCCGCATCCTTCGCCGCGCGCATAGCCGTCGGCGCGTGCATCGAATGTCTTGCACCACCCGTCGGGTGACAGCATGTGCGCCTTCTCAAACGACGACATCACGTCGGGAGAGAGCATCAGGTGTACGCCGCCCACTAGCGCCTGCTCGCAGTCGCCGAGTCGGATAGACTGACAGGCAACGTGCAGCGCGACGAGCGACGACGAGCAGGCGGTGTCGATCGCCAGTGACGGGCCGCGGAGACCAAGCAGGAACGAGAGCCGTCCCGGGATCATGTTGAGCGCGCTCCCGGTTCCGGCATACGGTCCGAGGAGGTCCATGTGCCCCGCCACGCGCATCGCATGATCGAAACAGGTCACTCCAACGAACACCCCGGTGGCTGAGCCGTACAGCGACGTCGGGTCGATGCCTGCATGCTCAAGGGCGTGCCACGCCGTTTCCAGCAGCACACGCTGCTGCGGATCCATCACACGGGCTTCGCGCGGCGAGATCCCGAAGAACGTGGCGTCGAAGGTATCAACCGTCGGGAGAAACCCACCACGACGCACACGATGCGTACCGCGCACCGTCGCCGTTGGCGAGTCGTCGTACGTCCAGCGCGTGCTCGGCACTGTACATGTCCCATCCGCGCCGCGCTCGAGGAGCGACCAGTACGCGGCTGGCGAGTCTGACTGCCCGGGGAAGCGACAGCCCAACCCCACGATGGCAATCGGCTCAGGGGTGTGCATATCAACGCGGGTGCGGTCCCGCGCCCGTAACTCGGCGAGCTCCTCGCGTTGACGGACGATCTCGTCGAGCGCGCGCTGCAGCAGGGCGTCCGTGCTCATTCCGTGTTCGCCCGGGACTGGAGCGCGTTGCGCAGCAGCGCTTCGATGTCGTCGCTGGCGCTGAGGACCGGGGCCGGCACAACGGCCCCCGCCGGCAGTAACGGGAGCAGGTGATCGACCAAGGCTTCCAGCGTGGGGTGTGTAAACAGGACGGTCGTTTTCAGCGCGATGCCGAAATCGCGCTCGAGATGGTCCTTCAGCTCCAGCGCCAGAATAGAATCCAGCCCAAAGTCGAACAGCGGCTGTCGCGGCGGGATCGCATCGGCCGCGGAGCGCTTCAGCGTAGCGCGAATGGCATCGGCGAGGTGCGTGAACAGACGGGCCCGACGCGACGCGTCATCGAGTGCTGTCCATGTCAACGCGAGGGCCGTGAATACGGGTGCGGCCGAGGCAACGGGGGCAGACGTCGACGCGGGTGTCGTCGACGTCACGCTGGACGGCACCGGTGCAGCGGCCGTCGCGTCACGGCGCGTGTTCACGCGTGAAGCCGACCCGCTTGCGGAGCCGATGACGGTACGCAGGAGGCCCATCTGCGCGGCGAGTGGGTCGGATGCGGCAAGTTGCCCCCAGTCCACGTCGGCGACGATAAGCGGGGCGACACCACCGGTGGCGACACGGAGCAGGATGTCCAGTCCGCGCGTCTGCGTCAGCGCCCGGACACCTAGGCTAGCCAGGTGGGCATGAGCCGCGCGTCCGTAGGCCGTGTCGGCGTGTCCTGTCCCCGCCCAGGGTCCCCAGTTGATGCTGTGGGCGTCGATACCGGCCGCGCGGGCCTCCATGGCGAGACCGTCCAGAAAAGCGTTCGCGGCTGCGTAGCTGGCTTGTCCCGGCGCCGGCAGAAGCGATGAGATGGACGAAAAGAATACCAGCAGCTTCACGCCGTACGTTTCCGCGAGTCGCCGCAGATGCCAGGCCCCGTCCACTTTCGGCGCGAGCACACGCGCGATCCGATCGGGATCCTGCGCCAGCAAGGCCGCATCGTCGAGCACACCCGCCAGATGATAGATGGCCGTGACGGTGCGCGTCGCCGCCGCCCATGTTTCGAACAGCGCGTGCAAGGCAACTCCATCCACCACATTGATGGCATGGACCGTGACGGTGGCGTTCAGTGCCTGCGCCCGCGCCGCCACTGCGGTGAAATCCGCATCCGCCATTGGTCGACGTCCGATCAGTGCGATATCGCGTACGCCCTCATCGAGGAGGCGATGCGCGAATGCGAGTCCCAGCCCGCCGGTGCCACCGGTGATCACCGTGCAGCCGGATCCGATCACGTCGAGGGCGCGCCCGGTGGGCGCCGCGGTCCGGGTGAGCCGAGGCACGAGTGTGCCCTGACCGCGGATCGCGACCATGTCCTCGTCGGGCGGAGCCAGCAGCACGCGCACCAGCGACTCCGCTTGCGCCGAGACGCTCATCGCCGGATCCAGATCGAGCAGCATGCCCAGACGTCCGGGGTACTCGACTTGCAGCGCACGTCCGACCCCCCAGATCGTCGCGGCGGATGGTGACAGCAGAACCTGCGCCAGGATCGCGATCGCACCCTGCGTGACCAGCACCAGCGGCGAGGCCGTCTCCTGAGCCGTGGCAATCGCCTCGCCGGTGCGCCGGTGTGCGGTCGCCGGCACGTCGCGCTCGACGTCGTGCGCCGCCCCGCGCAGGTCGATGACGATCGCGTCGGCCTCGTCGGTGCAGGTGAGTCCGCGCGCCAGGAGTGCCGATCGCACCGCCGTGGCCAGCCCGTCATTCGTCTCGTGTGAGAGCACCCGGAACCGCGTCCCAAGAGCGGCGCGGCAGCTTGTCGCCGGCTCCCAGTGGCGCGTATAGCACAAGGCCGCCGGTGAGTGGTTCGCCGACAGCTGTCGCAGCGCGTCGAGGTGCTCCAACGACTCCAGCACGCGCGCCGCCGCCGGACCGAAGTCGAGCAAGCAGGCGATCTCGTTGACACCGATCGCTTCGAGCCGCTGCACCAGCGGGAGGCACGACTCCGGTGTGCCGATCAGTCCACGCGACGTCGCGAATCGCTCGTACAGAAAGTCGATGAACTCGGCCTTGTCGTCGGGAGCGAGCGCGGCGAGATCCACCGGCTGCCCTCGGCTCTGGGCCAGACCCGTGAGCAATCCGATGTTTTCACTGATGTACGAACAGAAGGGCGCCCGCGCTTCTTCCCGGATCGCGCGCTCATCTGCTCCCACGAACGTGTGGATCATGACCGTCACCTGTCCCGACGCCGGATCGAAGCCGGCTGCGGCACGGGCCGCGCGATACCGCACGATCTTACCGGCGAGCGCGTCGACATCCTGATCAAGCAAGTGCGTGAGCAGGTTCGCGCCCGCCGTTCCGGCGCGTTCAAACGACTCGGGCTTCGCCGCTGCGGTGATCCAGATCGGACACTCGGTTTGCACGGGGCGAGGTAGCGAGCGAACGGCGACCTCCTGTCCGAGCCCGTTCGGACCCACAAAGGGTTCACCGCGCCAGAGTGCGCGCACGGCGTCCAGTGTCTTATACAGATGCGCTTGGCGTTCGGCGTAGTGCTCCGGCGCCAGCGTGAAGTCGTCGGGATGCCAGCCTGCCGCCAATGACATCCCGGCGCGACCATTCGAGAGCGTGTCCACGATCGACCAGTCCTCGACGATGCGCACCGGATGATGCAGTGGCGCGACCACACTGCCGGCCTGCAGGCGCACATGCTGCGTGCACATGGCCAGCGCCGCGTGCAACACGGCGGGTGCCGGGTACGCTCCGCCGAGCGTCGTGAAGTGGCGCTCGGGAAGCCAGATGCTGCTGAAGCCATGCGTGTCGACGTACCGCGCCACATCCAGCAGCAGCCGATAGCCATCGCCCGATACGGTCGCCGCGCTCGCCGCGAAAAACATCACGCCGAATCGGAGGGCGCCAGCGGGCGCGGGTGCGGTGACGACACCCGTCGATGATGAGTCCGCGGCGGGTGTATGGCGCGCGGCCGGCGCCGTGGCGGCTGGGAGCCAATGGGGCACCGGCTCGAACGGATAGGTCGGCGCGTCAGGGACGCGGCCAGCATCTGGATACAGGGCTCCCCAATCCACGACCTCGCCGTGCACGAAGCGCTGCACCGCGGTCTGCTCGGCCTTCGTCAAAAGCGTCACGTCGCCGAAGACGGTGGGCGATGTCTCGTCGATCGTGCGCGTTGCGATCGCACCACGCAACAGCGCCGCGGCATCGGTCGTACTCGTCGCCGCTACGGCGATCCGGTGCAGCCATGGATCACGCGTCGTGCTCCAGGCCCGTGCCAACGGCGCGAGCGACACACCGGGGTAGCGGTCGAGCCATTCGACCACACGGGTCATCAGCGCGCGCAGCGCCGCGGGGGTGCGCGCGCTGAGCGGAAGCACACCCGCATCGCCGCCGGTCGGCATCGCCGCGACCGCAACGCCTTCAACGACGATGTGCGCATTCGTGCCACCGAAGCCGAAGGCGCTCACGCCAGCGAGACGTCGCACCGCCGTCGGCCATGGCTGCGACGCGGTCGCGATCGTGAAGGTACGGCCGAGATCCATGCGCGGATTGAGCGCCGCAAAGTGCACCTGCGGCGGTATCACGCCATGTCGCATGGCGAGGACCACCTTGCACAGCCCGGCGATGCCGGCGGCGGCCTCGAGGTGGCCAATGTTCGCTTTGGTGGCGCTGAGATAGCAGGGGGAATCGCGGTCGGTCTCGAACACCGCGCGCAGCGCCTGGACTTCGATGGGATCGCCGAGAGCGGTGCCGGTGCCGTGTGCTTCGATGAGCTGAA
>CAMBRJ010000138.1 GCA_945870175.1 Gemmatimonas phototrophica | reverse complement strand
GATCGGTCGCGCTCAGCGCCCGGTCAGCCTCCGGGTCAGAACGAGTACTGCAGGCGAGTCATCACCATGCGGCCGATCTCCGGCACGCCGGGGAAGGTGCGCACGCGGTTGTCAAAAAGGTTCGACGCATTCAACGACCAAGCAAGCTTCTGGTTGCCCATCATGAAGCGCTTGGTAATCTGCGCATCGAAGGTGACGGCCTCGGAGACGTTCTCGTAGCAGAACGTGCCCGCCGGAGCCGGCGAGCAGCGGCCAGGACCGCCCGACGCCGTCGTCGTGGCACCAGCCTGCCCCGGCGCGATCGGGAAGGCAGAACCGGTGGCATAGACACCCGAGTTGACCGGATAGGCTTCGTTGTAGCGCGAACGCAGCTCGAAGCCGAGTCCGTTCTGATCGTTCCGGTAACGCATGCCGATCGACCCACGCGAGTTGGGCGAGTTCGACATGTACGGCAGACCATTCCCGCCGTTCAGGCCACGGAACACGTTCTGGCTCTGGTAGCTGTAGGCCAGATCCATCGTCACGCGCTCGGTAGCGGCCACCGTAGTGGAGAGATCGAGACCGCGCACCCACAGCTTGCCGTTGGACGTGAGATACGTGGCGTACACCGCGTTCGGCGCCGTATTGCCATTCGCGAAGGTCACGACACCCACTGGCAGCGACGCGACGCTCGGCGTCACGGCCCCGGCGATGCCGCTCACGATGGCACCGATCTGCGCGGGGGTGAGGCCGAGCTGTGCCAGCTGCGGCCCGAGGCCGGCCGCGAGTTGCTGGCCGAGATAACCGCCCAGCTGCTGCGGGTTCCCGAAGAACACGTTTGGCGTCGCAAGCGAGGCGCCGGTGCCGACGTCACCGCGCTCCTGTCCCCAGAGTGCCACGTCGAAGGTGACCTTGCCACCCACCGTTCCCTTGTAGCCCACCTCGAACGTGTTGTTGAAGGACGCGGCGAGAGGATCGATGTCGCGGACCGCATCCGGCGAGAGTCCGGTCGTGGCCGACGTCAGATACGACACGCGCGTCGCGAGATCGGCATTGGTCGGCGTGCGGGTGCCGAGATACTGCACCGCGCCGGCAGCCAGTTGCTGCGCGATCGCCGCGGGCAAGCCTGCCTGTTGCAGCGCCCCGGCGATGCCGGGCGTGAGGCGGGACGCCAGCGCCTGAATGGCGCCGGGGAACGCCGCCGCCGCGCTGGCGCCGACGAAACTGCCCTGCGATGCGTATGCCGACTTCATGCAATAGGCACCGAACGCACTGCCCGTACCGCAGCTGCGGTTGAACTGCCACCCCTGCTTGGGCGGATTTCCACGGGCCTTCACGTCGAAGCCGGATCCGCCCGCGTTCGGCGTCTGGATCAGGTCGAGGAAGAAGTTGAAGTTGGCCGGCGTCGAGAACGCCCGGTTGAACGTGAAGCGAATGTTCTGATTGGCATTCGGCTTGATGATGAACGCCGCGCGCGGTGAGAAGAACTGCCCAGCGATCACACTGTTGCCGTCGGCGCGGGCCGCGAGCAGGAGTTCGACCTGCTTGATCGGCTTCGTGGACGACTGGATGTACGCCCCGTACTCGGTGACGTTGTCCACGAGCTCGTTGCCGCCGTTGATCGTTCCGCCGGTACGAGGATTCGTCCAGATGTAGTCGGCGCCGTACGTGAAGCTCTGCTTCTCTCCGAGATCGAAGCCGTGCTGCAGCTGTGCCGCCGCCACCCGGGACTGATCGACGATCGGCTGGCCGGAGCGCAGCAGGTACGTGCCCTTGTCCGATGCCGACGTGTCGTTGCCGGCGTCGCTGGAGTTGAGGAAGGCCTGAGCGAAGAACTTGTTCCAGCGGAAGCGCTGCTGCAGGCTGAGGTACGTCCAGTTCTTGATCTGCGCCGACCCGTTGGCGCCGGTCAGCTCAAGGCCGCTCAGCACGTTGGTGTAGCCGAGCGTGCTGATCGCTTCCATGCCCTCACGCGGACGCACGTCGAGGCGCGCCTCACCGGTGTAGCGCTCGAGATTGAAGTCACGCTTGTTCGGCTGACCACGGCGCGAGGCCGGGACGTAAGCGGCGTTCGGAAACACCGTGGGCTCGGACCGGTCATTGTACTCCCAGTCGCGGCCCCGCATGTATTCGCCCGACAGCTTGTACGCGACCTTCTCGTTCACCTTGCCGGCATGGCGGAGGCCGGTGCGCAACACCGAGCGCTCGCCGCCATCGACGCTGATCGTCGTGCCCTGCGACTGGAACGGCGACTTCGTGATCACGTGGAGCACGCCGTTGGAGCTGTTCGGTCCGTACAGCGCTGACGCCGGTCCGAGGAGCACTTCTATACGGTCGATGTCCTCGTTGGTGCCCGTAAACAGGAACGGCACGTTCACGCGCAACGATGGCACACCGGCAAAGCGATAGTCCTGCAGCATGAGCATGCTGCCGCTGAACGCATTATTGAAGCCGCGCGCCACGACGTTGGCCTGCGCGATACCACCCTTGTTGATGTCGACGCCCGGCGTCGACCGCAGGTGGTCGGTCACGGTGACAGCGGGCCGCTCCTCGATCTGCTGGCTGGTCACGGTGAGAATCTGCGCCGGGGCGTCGAGCACCTTCTCAGGGCGGGCGCGGCTTGCCGTGACGACCGTCTGCTCCAGCACGTTCGTGCGCGGCGTCATCACGATGGTGAGTGCCGCACCGGGCTGTACGTTGGACGAGCTTTTAGGCGCAAAGCCGATCGCCGACACGCTCACCGTGTACGAGCCCGCGGGAAGATTCACGAGCCGAAAGGCGCCGTCGGCGCCGCTGACGGCGCTGTACGACGTGCCACCGGCGACGGCGGCCTTGATCGTGGCGTTCTCGATGGGACGGCCACTCTCGGCATGGGTCACTTTTCCAGTGATCGAACCGGCTTGCGCCGCCAGACCCACGGTGATCACGGGCAACACGCCCAGCGCCAGGAGAGTCGAAGTCAGAATTCGTCGGACGCGAAGTAGCAACATCGAACACCTCGGGAGGGAGGAAAAATGTCGAGGTCCGGCAGCCCGCGGGAGGGGAAGCGGGCTGAGGAGGTACTAGCCATCCTTATGTTGGCCGAACGGTTACAATCCGTCAATACGCCGTGACGAGTCGGCGCTGGAAACTTGCAGGAGTCAGGAGCCGCAAATACGGTCAAGGTCCTGCGCACCGACCAGCACATCGCGCGGTCGCGCGGCACCCTCGGACGGCGCCAACACACCGGCGGCTTCCAACTGATCGATGATCCGGGCGGCGCGGCCGTATCCGACTTTCAGCCGCCGCTGTAACAGCGAGGTTGATCCCTGTCGATGCTGGATCACCACTTCCGCCGCTTCACGGAAGCGCGCATCCCGGTCGTCGGAGGTTCGATCCCCATCGTCGTCCTCACCGCCGTCGCCTTTCGCTTCGAGTGCGCGTACCGTCTCGAGGATATCCGGCTCCGCCGTAATCCCCTCGCCGGCTTCGTGGCGGGCACGCGCGTCCTCATACCACTTGAGTAGACGCTCGGTATCCTCACTGGAGAGGTAGGCCCCCTGCAATCGTGCGGGCTCCGACTTGCCGGGCGGGATGAACAGCATGTCGCCGTTGCCGAGGAGCGATTCGGCGCCCGCCCCATCGATAATCGTGCGGCTGTCCACCTGCGACGCGACGCGAAAGGCGATCCGGCAGGGAAAGTTTGCCTTGATGAGGCCCGTGATCACGTTCACGCTGGGGCGCTGGGTGGCCAGAATCAGGTGAATGCCAATGGCGCGGGCCTTCTGCGCGAGCATGGCGATGGGCGTTTCGACCTCCGCCTGCACCGTCATCATCAGGTCGGCCATTTCGTCGATCACGACCACGATGTACGGCAGCACGCCGCCGGCATAGGTGCGATCCTCGAAGGCCACCTCGAGATTGCGCGGTTTCTGAAGCGGAGCGCCCTCGCCGTCCGCGTGCTGCTGTACGCGGCGATTGAACTCCTGCAGGTTCCGGCACGCGTTCGCTTCCAGCAACCGGTAGCGATCCTGCATCTCCATGACCGCCCACTTCAGCACCGACGCGGCGTCGCGATTGTCGGTAATCACCTTATGCCGCAGATGCGGCAGCGTGTTGTACACGCTGAGTTCGACCATTTTTGGGTCAACCATCAAGAATCGTAGCGTCCGGGGCGTGTGCCGATACGCCAGGCTCGTGATAATTGTGTTCACGCAGACGGACTTTCCGGAACCCGTCGCGCCGGCGATCAAGAGGTGCGGCATCTTTGCGAGATCCGCGATCACGGCGCGTCCTTCGAGATCCTTACCGAGCGCGATCGGCAGTGCGGCGCGCATCTGCCGAAACTCCGCCGACTCCAGCACTTCGCGCAGCACCACCATTTCCGGCGTTGGGTTGGGCACTTCCACACCAACCGCGCCGCGACCCGGAATGGGCGCCACGATGCGAATACTCGGCGCCCGCATCGCCAAGGCGAGATCGTCCGCCAGGACCGCGATCTGTCGGACCTTGACCCCGGGCGCCGGCTCGATCTCGAACTGCGTCACGGTCGGCCCCGTGGTTCGCCCGACCAACACGCCCTCCACTTTGAAGGTGCGAAGCGACGCCATCAGCTTCTCACCCGCCAGGTCCAGCTCGCGTTTCCCAGCGTCGGCGTTCCGCGCGGTCGCGGCCGTCAGCAAATCGGTGGGGGGCAGGTCGTCGCTGAACGGCGACGGTTCCGCCGACGCATCGAGCGCCGCTTCCACCGCCGGTGCGACGGGTCGAGCCGGCTCCTTCGCGTTCTTCTTCGCCTTCGCCGCGTCGCGACCGGTCTCGGCGGCCGGAGCGAACCGCGCATCGGGCGTGCCAAGCGCCAACACGTCACGCGCCAACACGGGGTCGATGGCGGGAAGATCTTCCGGTTCGGGCTCGAGCTGCTGGGCCAACGTTGGTCGCTTGCGGCTGCTGACGACGGCCCGTTCAGCACTCTGGCCACTGGCCGCGAGTTCGGGGTCGGCATTCCGTGCCCCGGAGCCTAGCAACACGCGGATCGGATTCCAGCGCATCGTCGCCACGGTGAGCGCGCTGGTCGCCAGCAGGAAGAACACCCACGCGCCGGCGGAGCCGAGGCCTTTGCGCAGATAGTGGGCGGCGAAACTGCCCCACAGTCCAGAGCTGTCGGACGCCGACGGTTCACCGCCGAGCGCGAGCCCGATTGCGACCGGCACCAACGTCACGGTGCCGGCGAAGAGGACGCCCCAATCGCTGGCATCATCGGCGCGCGCAATCCGTCCGAAGAGCGTGAGCGCGACGACGAGACATCCCATCGCGACGATCGCCGCCCCGGGAATCCCAACCGTGCTCACCAAGGCGCAGCGCGCCCACGTACCCGCCGGGCCGAACACACCCGTCGCGTCGAGGCACGACTGCCCAGCATCCGGTGCATTAAAGATCAATGCGCCGGCGAGAAACACCGCGAGCAACGTCAGCGCGACGGCCGCAAGCTCTCGACGCAGCGGTGCGGGTTCCATGGTCAGTGCTCCGGGCGAGCCGTCGGCTCGAGCTGAAGCTGACGATCGTGGTATCGTACGGCCCGATCATAGCGATCGAGCATGAGGCACAGCTCGACATCGCGCTCGAATCCCGCCGCAATGAGCGACTTGGCGTGGCCGGCCTCGAGCGCCACCGTCGCGACGCCCCCAATGAACGGTCGTTCGGCCATCTCGGCCACGCGCGCGCCGTCTCCCCGGATGACGTTGTCGAGACCTGCGGTGATCCCCCGAACCAGGCGTCCGGCACACACCACATCCTCGAGCGCCACATGCCGCTCGTGGCCGGCACAGATGATCGTGACGTCCCCACCCTGATCGAGCGCCGACCGCACCGACGCGACCGTGGCGGCGACGTTCACGAACGCCGCGAAGTAGCAGGACCGCGCGCCATGAGTCGCCGCCAATGCCATGGTACCATTCGTCGTGGTGTACAGAATCGTCCGTCCGTCGACCGACGCCGGGGTGTACTCGGCGGGCGAATTCCCGAGGTCGAAACCGTCGATCTTCACCATGCGTCGTTCGCCCGCCAGCTGCACCTCGCCCCGGGCGTATGCTTTTGCCCGAGACGCCGTCTCGTCCACCGTCTCGAACGGAATCACGGCGCGCGCCCCCGCCTCGAGCGCGGCGGCCACGGTGGTGGCCGCGCGCAGCACGTCGATCACTACGACGACTCGATCCGCCACGTCGGCGGGGGCGACCTGCGCCTCGCCGAGCAGCACATCGATGCGCACTATGTCGGTTCCTTGAGCAGATCAGCGCCCTCAAACTCGAGCCACTTGGTGTGCACCTTACCGGCCTTGAAGCCGGGGTGCTGCATCACGCGCGCGAGAAACGGCATCGTGGTCTTCACGCCTTCGATCACGAAGCTTTCAAGAGCGATCTGCATGCGCTTGAGCGCCTCTTCCCGCGTGTTGCCTTGCACGATGAGCTTGGCGATCATCGAATCGTAGTACGGCGGCACGGTGTAGCCGGCGTAGGCATGCGTGTCGACACGCACACCAGGGCCACCGGGCTGATGAAAGACTTCCAGCTTGCCGGGTGAGGGCTGGAAGTTGCGGGCGGGATCTTCGGCGTTCACACGGCACTCGATCACGTGACCGCGGAACGCCGGCGTTTCCAGAATCGATAGGGGGAGTCCCGCGGCGACGCGAATCTGTTCCTTCACGAGATCGACCCCGGTCAACATTTCCGTGACGGGATGCTCGACCTGAATACGCGTGTTCATCTCCATGAAGAAGAACGATCCGTCTTCGTCGAGCAGCATTTCCACCGTGCCCGCGCCGACGTAGTTGATCGCCTTGGCGCCACGCACCGCCGCCTCACCCATGCGCTCGCGCAGTTCCGGGGTCATCACGGGACAGGGCGCTTCTTCGATCAGCTTCTGGTGGCGACGCTGCACCGAGCAATCGCGCTCACCGAGGTGAATCACGTTGCCGTGCATGTCGCCCATCACCTGGAATTCGACGTGACGCGGACGCTCGAGGAACTTCTCGACGTACACGTCGCCGTTGCCGAACGCCGAGAGCGCTTCGGATCGTGCGAGTTGAAACGAGCGCAGAAAGTCATCGGGATCGCGAGCGACGCGCATCCCCTTGCCTCCCCCACCGGCCGACGCCTTGATAATGACCGGGAAGCCGATGCCGCGGGCGAACTCGAGCGCGTCTTCCGGGTCGTCCACCGGACCGGGAGACCCCGGCACGATTGGCACTCCGCACTCAGCCATCGCCCGACGAGCCGACGCCTTGTCGCCCATCACGCGGATCTGCTCCGGCGTGGGGCCGATGAAGGCAATGCCGGACGCCCGGCAGGTCTCGGCGAACTCCGCATTCTCCGCGAGGAAGCCGTAGCCGGGGTGGATCGCGTCGGCGCCGGTAATCTCGGCGGCC
>CAMBRJ010000137.1 GCA_945870175.1 Gemmatimonas phototrophica | reverse complement strand
CCAGCGCCGAGAAGGTGCGCTGGGACATCTCGTCCTGCATGGTCTGCATGCGCGCCTGCATGTCCTTGAACTGGCCCATCATCTTGAACAAATCCATGACTGTTCCTTGAGACGTTAGTCGAGTAATTCGAGGTCGAGCGCGCGCACGGCGGCCTCGAGCACCGGGTCCGTCGACGACAGCTGTTCGGTGCGCTGTTGCTGCACGTCGTGCGCCGTGAGGCGCTTGGTGGTATCACGCGGAGCGTCGGCCCGGGCGTTGGCGCTGGCGGACGCATTGACCGAGGACACCACGGTGACCCCGGTGACACCGTCAAAGCACGCTTGGAGCGCCGACAGGATATCGGAGCGGGCGCCGTCGGCGGCGCGGGCGAAGGTATCGTCGGCGGGATCGTAGGTGAGGGCGACGCTGCCGTGGGCCGACACCGACGCCGGAACCAGCCGCGCCACGGCCTGCGCCAGCATGCCGCGGCCGGCCGACTTAATGGCGTCGCTCACACTGGCCCAACGGGCCGTGAGCTGATCGACCGAGGGGGGCGGTCCCACTCGTGGCGCCGCGGCGGCGGCTCGGGATGCGGGACGCTGTTCGGCCACCTGGGCGGCGGCGGCGGCTTCGGCCACCTGCTGCGTGGCCGACCGCGGCGGCGCCATCACACTCGGCGCCGATTGGGCGATCGCGGGGGCCACGGCCGGTGGCGGTGACGGCGGCATCGCATGCGCCGACGCCACGCGCGGCTCGTGCGCCACACGCCGCGTTGGCGGGTCGTCGTGGCCGCCGGTCCCGAAGCCCTTGATCACTTCTTCGAGTTCCACCGTCCGATCGAGGAGCGCGAAGCGCACGAGCAAGGTTTCGAGCAGCAGCTGCGGCTGTCCGCTGCGGCGATACATCGGCTCCATCTCGAGCAGGGCGTGCAGCATGCGCAGCAGATCGCCGGCCGACAGCTGTCCCTTTCGTTCGTGGAGCGCCAGGCGCATACGCTCCGACAGCTCCGGTGGCACGCCGCCGAGCGCAATCGTGAGCTGCGCCCGCAGGATGCGGCCGATTCCCGCCAACAGCAGGATGAGATCCACTCCGCCGTCGGCCTGACGCTGGACCGCACCGAACACGTCGACCGCGCGACGCTGGGCGATGATGTCGAGGAGCAGCAGATACTCTTCTTCGGGCACGAGGCCCAACGCCGTGCGCACGCGCTCGGCCGTGACCTCGGCCGTCTCTCCGAGCGACAGCACCTGATCGGTGAGCGACAACGCGTCACGCAGTCCACCGTCGGCGGCGCCGGCGATCATGGCCAACGCGTCGGGTTCGAACCGCACGCCTTCCTCGGTGAGCACGGCGGCGAGCCGTTCACGGATTTCGGCCGGTCCGATGCGCTTGAGATCGAACCGTTGCAGCCGCGAGATCACCGTCGGGAGGACTTTCTGCGCCTCGGTGGTGGCGAACACGAACACCACGCGCGGGGGCGGCTCCTCGAGCACCTTGAGTAGCGCATTCCACGCATCGCGCGACAGCATGTGCGCTTCGTCGATGATGTACACCTTGTAGCGATCATCACCGGACGGCGCGTACATGGCGCGTTCGCGGAGCTCGCGGGCATCGGCCACACCGCCATTTGACGCCGCGTCGATCTCCACGACATCGAGCGACGCACTCCCGCTCCAAATGCGCTGACAGCTCGTGCACTTTCCGCATGGTTCGCCGGCGGCGGCCATCGCAGCGCTGAACTCGGTGGCGGCGGCGGTGCCGCTCACCCGTCGGGCGTCGGCCAGCTCCTCACAGTTGAGCGCCATGGCCAGCACGCGGGCCAGCGTGGTCTTGCCGGTGCCACGTGGACCGCAGAGCAGATATCCGTGCGCGACCCGCCCACTGGCGATGGCACCCTTGAGGGTGTTGGCGACATGTGACTGCACCGCCACGGTCGCGAAGTTCCGGGGGCGGTATTTGCGGGCGAGAGCGAGCGACATGCGTCCAATCTACACGCCGAAGCAGCGGGTACCACTTCGCGTGGCCGTCGGTTAGCTTCTATTTGCTCCGGGTCCCGGAGGGCGACAGCCCGCCAAATCCGTCAGGACCCCGAAGGTAGCAGCGGCACGTGGAGTCTGGCGTCGCTTCGTCAGGCCCGGAGCACTGCGCACGGGAGGATTCGCTCGAAAGAGCGGACCTCCCGTGCGCTTTTTGTACCCGGGAGGTGGCGCTAGGCCAATACGTCGGAGAGGGCCTGCGCGATCTTCGGTCCGTGCTCGGCGATCAGCCCGATCGGTGCGTCGAGGTGGGCGACCGCGCGCACTCGGCTGTTATGCCACTTATAGATCCGCACGCCAAGCGCGGCCGCCCGTGCGACCACGTCGTCGGCACGCGGCGTGGGCAAGTCGATCATGACGATGTTGGTGTCGGGCATGACGACCTTGGCCCCACCCACGCCGTCCACGAGATGCGCGAGATAGTTGGCGGCCTCGTGATCTTCGGCCAGTCGGTCGAGATGGTGTTCGAGGCCGTACAGCGCGCCCGCGGCGAGAATACCGCTCTGGCGCATGCCGCCACCGAAGCGCTTGCGGGCGCGATGCGCGCGCGCGATGAGGTCGGCGGGACCGACGAGACATGCGCCGACTGGTGCGCCGAGTCCCTTGGAAAACGACACCATGACGGTGTCAGCACAGGCGGCGAAGTCGGCGAGTGAGGTCCCGGTCGCGGCGGCGGCGTTCCACAGGCGCGCGCCGTCGAGGTGCACGGCCAGGTTGAAGCGTCGCGCCACGGTGGTCAGGGCGTGCAGCTCGTCGCGCGATGTGACGACGCCACCGGCACCGTTGTGGGTGTTCTCGAGACAGACCATCGAGGACTCGATGCCATCACTGGACGGTGACCGCATTCCCGCGATGAGGTCGGGGGCGCGGAACACCAGCGTCGAGCCGCGGAGCTCACGCAGTTGTACGCCGCACAGTGCGGCGGTCGCCGCGACCTCCGAGTGGACAATGTGCGCCTCCGCGTCGAGGAGAATTTCGGTGCCCGGCCTGCTCTGCACCCAGATGGCGGCTTGGTTGGCCATGGTCCCGCTGGGGAAGAACAGCGCACGCTCTTTGCCAAGCCGTTCGGCCACGACGGCTTCGAGCCGGAGCGCGGTGGGATCCCCGTCGAGGACATCATCCCCGACCTCCGCGTCGGCCATCGCGCGACGCATCGCGGCCGTCGGTCTGGTGACGGTGTCACTGCGCACATCGAGCAATGGGGCGGCGAATTCAGTCACAGTCGTTGGGTGGGAGGGCGTTTGGGCGGTTTGGCGCGTGTCGGCGTGGCGGCGGCAGCGGCGCGAATCGTGTCCTCGGCGAATCGCAGCGCCGCCAACTCGCTTCGCCGCAGATCGAACGCCTGCGCCACTTCCCCACCGATGAGGAATAGTAGTGCGCCGTAATATGTCCAGAAGACGATCGCGACGATGGCGGCAATCGTGCCGGTGTAGAGCGAGCTCGGATCGAACCGCGCGACGACGAGCACGAAGAGGTGGCGTGCGATCTCGAACAGAATCGACGCGCTGAGCGCACCGACCGCCGCCGTGCGCATGCTGGGACGTCGACGCGGCAGTCCCCGGTACATCGCGTAGAACAGGAGGAAGACGACAGCGAGCGCCATCAACCGGCCGAGCAGATAGCCCACGAATCCCATCGCCTCGGTACGTAGTCCCGTTTCCTGCAGCAGCGCGAGGCCGCGCGTCGTGGCAAGATCGATGTACGTGGAGATGACCACGTAGACCACGATGGCGACGGTGGCGATGATCGTCGCGAAGAAGTCGAACACCTTCCCGGCGACGATCCCGCGATCGGTGCCGTCGAAGATCAGCGCGAGCACACTGCGCAGTGACCCGAAGAGGCGCGTGGAGAACCAGGCGAACCCGATGGCCGAGTACGCGGTCACCGCCCCACGGGTGTTGAGCACGTCGGCGACAACGCCGCGCAGCAATTCGCCAGCCGCGTTCGCGCCACTGGGGAGCAGTCGATCGACGAGGGCGGTGACGGTGTTGGCGGCTTGCGCCGTCTCGCTGCCCAAGAGGAACGAGAGCCCGGAGATCAGGAGTAGCAGGAACGGCAGAAGGGCGAGCAGGACATTGAAGGCCAGCCCGCCCGCCAAAAACAGCACATTGTCCTCAGCGCCTTGGTGCCAGACGCGTCGGACAATGTCCCACCAGCTGTCAGCCTTCGCCCGGAGCTCCAGCGGACTCCTCCCCGGAGCTCGAGACCATGTCGTCGGGCGCGCTCGTGTGGTCGGGCCCCTGACGACGGCTGTGCTCGCGATACGCGCGGCGACTGTCGGCGTACGCGCGCTTGCTGTCGGCCACGGCCCGCTCGAGGTCGGCGCGCGACTGCGCGGCCGCCTCGCGACCGACGGAGACGGCATCACCCACGGCCCGCACCCGTGCATTCACGGCATCGCGCGCGCGACCGACCTGCTCATCGAACTGGTCGCGCGCCTTCTCGACCGAATCGGCCATCGTGTCGCCGAATTCATCGGTGATGTCCTTCACCTTGCGTCCGGCCCGCCGTGCGTCGTCCTGCAAGCGCTGCCGGGTTTCGGCGCCACTGGCCGGCGCGAACAGCAGCGCGGCCCCTGCCCCGATCGCGAGACCGAGCAGAAACGTGCCGATCCCCTTCGTGCCATTCTCACGTTCGATCACGACCACGCGATCCTCGTCATACTCGTCGTACCGGGCCATGTCACACCTCGCCAACAGTGATGAGTTGTGTATCGCGAGTGGTACGCGCACCGATTCGGCGCGCACCCCTCACGTCAGCATACAGACAACTCAGTCCGAAAGATCCGCGTCGTCCGGGGCGGCCACGACGGTGCTTGCTCCCGTCGGCAACGGGCGATGCTGGGCCGGACTGGTGACAAACTGGTCGGCAATCGCGCGGGTTCCGGCGATGCCCAGCTGTTCGAACAGGAACGTGAACTTCTTGTCGTACGCCGCGCCGAGCGCGCCCCGCACGTCCGCGGGCAACGCCCACAACTGCTTCTTGAACGGTCCGATCGCCTTCTTACGCGACTTGTAGTAGAACTGCTCGTCGGTGTCGGTCGCCTTGCGTTCGTCCTTCGCGTTGGCATCCAACCACGCATACATATCGGCGCGCAGCGCGGCCGGGATATGATCGAACATCATGGTCTGGAAGTTCGTCGCGAGATGGATTTCCGCCGTCTCGAGCCGCGGGAAATTGCTGAATGCGGCGTCGGGCAGCGTGGACGCTCCGTGCTGTACCGCACCGGCCATGCCATACCGATCACGACCGATTTTCGAGAGCTGCTCGAGCGTGTCGAAATCGAGGGCCACGTCAGCGATGGAGCCGTCGGCAAGCACGATCCCGCCGTGCGAGGTACCCGACTGGACCGAAATCTTGGACAGCCCGGCCGTGCCGGGAGCCTGCGTTTCGAGGGTGGCGTTGAATCCGTCCATGAACGCCTCGAGCTCTTCCGCCGTGCTATTCTCGGTGCCGACTTCGCCGATTTCGCCGCCGATGGAGATCGTCACGCCGGCCGGCTCGGCCGCCCGCACGAAGCGGGTGATATCCACACACACTTCGTAGTTGAGACGCTGCTGTTCGGCGAGCGTCTCCTTGGAGAGATCGACCAGCGTCGACGTGTCGACGTCGATGTTGTAGAAGCCGGCGGCAACCGCTTCGGTCACGAGCGCCTTGACCGCGTTCACTTCAGTGATCGGATCGACGGCGAACTTCTTGTGGTTGACCTGGAAGTGATCACCCTGAATGAACACGGGTCCGCGATAGCCTTCGCGCAGCGCGGCGGCGAGAATCACCGACACATATTCGTCGGGGCGCTGCTCGGTGTAGGCGATCTCCGAGCGTGCAATTTCGAGAATGAAGGCGCCGGCCTGCAGCGTATTGGCGGTGCGAAAGATGGCGCGGGTCGTGTCGTACGCAAGCGCGCGAATATTCATCGCGGGCACGGTGAAGCCGCGGCACTTGCCTTGCCCACGCGCGATGTACAGCTCATGGATCGAGGCGGCACGAACACCGACGGTCTGCCCGAGCTCCCACACGAGCCAACGAGCGAAGGTGCGTTCGCCTTCGTTCCCGAAGACCGCCTGATGCACCAGCGCATCCATGTGCACCGAGGTCAGGACGGCAGCGTCATGCAGCTGCACGCGGCCGCCGTCCACCGTAACGGCACCGCCAAAGAAAGACGTCGTGGGCTTCGTCGTATCGGACATTCGTGTGGTGGATCCTGCCCAGCGCGAGCCGGAGCGGGTCAAGGTGAAGGGGCGACGACTCCGGCCAACCGGAACCCGCCGCATCTGGCCATGCAAGTTCCCACTACAGGGACGGGTGCGGCAAGTCCGGGATTCCCCTTCAGCCTGGTTGGCGTGTTGCGTCGCATGTCGCGCGTCGCCGCGTGGTGCGAGGATGGATCACACGCGAAAGCGCGGGTCCGGTTTGGGTAGGGCATCCCATTCGGCGCGCGCCGGCTCGCTCCCGGCCCGTCCGAGCATGGCATACGCGAAGTTCTTGCCCAGCTCCACGCCCGGCTGGTTGAAGGCGTTCACATCATAGAGCACACCGGCGTACGCCGTGGCGAGCGCAAAGGTCTGCATGAGTGCGCCTAGATGGAACGCGTCCACGGTGTCGATGGCGAGCGTGGCGTTGAACCGCCCGCGAGCCGCCAGGGCACCGGCCGTGGCGCGCTGTTCGATATCGATGAGCTCACCCAGCGTATGTCCCGCGAGGTAGCTCAGCTCCGGGATGTCGGCGTGGCGCGCGGGGATCGGGCCTTCCAGCTCACGTCCCTTCACGGTGATGAACGTGACGGTCTTGTCGAGCGGCCCCTCCATGAACAGCTGCACCTGAGAATGCTGATCGGTGGCGCCCACGGCGGGCAGCGGGGTCGGTCCCACGGGCGTGCCGTCGCTGCGCAGCTTGCCGAGGGACTCGGCCCAGAGCTGCACGAACCAGAGCGCGAGATCGCGCAGCGGATCGGCGTAGGGCATGAGCACCTGCACGGAGCGGCCGTGCGCGGTGTCGGCGATATGCTGCAGCACGGCAAACGTGCCCGGCAGATTCGTGGAGAGGTCGGCACTGGCGGCGCGTGTCATGACGTCGGCGGCACCGGCGAGCAGCGCCTTCACATCGATGCCGATCAGCGCCGCCGGCAACATGCCGACCGGCGAAAGCACGGAGAAGCGTCCGCCGACATTCGGCGGCACGTCCAGCGTCGTGATGCCCTCGGCCCGCGCGATCTTGCGCAGCGCTCCGACTTCCGGGTCGGTGATGAAAATGAGGTGCTGGCGCGCGGCGTCTTCGCCGACGGCGCCCGCCAGCGCATCTCGCACGATGAGATACTGCGCCATCGTTTCGACCGTGCCGCCGGATTTCGAAATCACGAGCACCAGCGTGCGGGCCAGCGCGAGTCGGCCGAGGGTGGCGGCGATGGT
>CAMBRJ010000136.1 GCA_945870175.1 Gemmatimonas phototrophica | reverse complement strand
CCCCCCCCTCCCCCCTGCTTCCTAGGGTGTTTGGCTGTTCGCCCGTCAGCTCATCCCGCCCCCCCATGTCGGGGTTCCACCGACTCCCTATGACTCCGCGCGGACGGACATTCCCTGTCACGCACCACACGACAGGAATCACCACGCTTAGGAGTTCTCGTGATTTACGAACTGGACGGCGATATTCTGCTCACCAAGGCGCAGGCCATCGCGCACGGCGTCTCTCCCAATGACCACTTCGACGCGGGGCTTGCCCTCGCCTTGCGCGAGTTGTGGCCGAGCATGGCGAAGGACTTCCGCCATTATGCGCATCAGGCGCACCCGAAACCCGGCGAACTCTGGACGTATCGCAGCGCCGAGGGGCGTACGATCTACAATCTGATGACACAGGAAGGGGATCACGCCTCGGCGGCCTCGGGCCGCGCGTCGATTCCCAACGTCAATCACGTGTTGAAGCGGTTGCGGCACGAGATCGAGAAGAGCGGCGTGAAGAGTGTCGCTCTGCCACGGCTCGCCACCGGTGCCGGCGGACTCGACTGGGATAAGGTCCGTCCGCTCATTACGCACCACCTTGGCGATCTGAACATACCCGTGTACGTGTATGTCACCTACCGAAAAGGCGAAGCGGGGAAGGAAGCTGCCGCGTGATGTAGTGCCGTGGCATGCCACCTCGCGCGAGGAGGCGCTGGCCGCGCTCAAGAGCTCAACGGAGCGCGGCCTGACCGCCGACCTCGTACGGGCGCGCGCGATCGAATTCGGCGAGAACGTGCTGCAACGTGCACGCCATCGTGGTGTGCTACGTATGCTGGCCGCGCAGTTCGCCGACACCATGGTCGTGGTCTTGCTGGTGGCCGCGATGATTGCGGGTCTCGTTGGCGAACCCGCGGACATGCTCGCCATCATCGCGATCGTGATCCTGAACGCAATCCTCGGCTTTACCCAGGAGTATCGCGCCGACCGCGCCATGGCCGCCCTCGGCGCGCTCGCCCAGCCCCTTACGCGGGTGCGGCGCGACGGCGCTGAGGTGACGGTGCCATCGACCGCGTTGGTGCCGGGCGACATCGTGCTACTTGCGGCGGGCAACATCGTGCCGGCGGATATGCGTCTGCTCGACGCCGTGCATCTCCGCATCGAAGAGGCGGCGCTCACCGGCGAGTCGGTCCCGAGCCGCAAGGATCCGGCCGCCTGTCCGCCCGAGGCAAGCGCGGTCGGCGATCAGACCGGCATGAGCTTCAAGGGCACGACGGTCGTCACCGGCCGTGGAACCGGTATCGTGGTCGCGACCGGCATGCGCACAGAACTCGGCCGCATTGCTGCCATGCTGCGCGACGAGCCCGGATCACCGTCGCCACTGCAGCAGCGCTTGTCCATGCTCGGGCGCAAGCTCGCCATCGCCGTGGTGGCGCTCTGCACCATCATCTTCGCGGCCGGTCTCCTGCGCGGCGAACCGGCGCTGCTGATGTTCATGACGGCGCTGAGCCTCGCCGTGGCGGCCATTCCCGAAGCCCTTCCGGCCGTCGTCGCGATCTCTCTCGCGCTCGGCGCGCGTCGCATGGTGAAGCAGCAGGCGCTTATGCGCCGACTGCCGGCCGTGGAGACCCTCGGTTCGGTGACCTACATCTGCACCGACAAGACGGGCACGCTCACCGAGAACCGCATGCACGTCGACACCATCGTGCTCGGCGACGGCACGGCATGGACGTTGTCACAGCCGCCGGCGCACGACCTCACGCCACTGTCCGACGTCATGACCTTGTGCACCGACGTGACGGTTGCAGGGGAGGGCGCACTGGTGGGCGATCCCACCGAGACGGCCCTCGTGCGCGCTGGCGCCGACGCGGGCGTGAACAAGAGCACACTCGACGCGCACTGGCCGCGCGTGGGTGAAGTGCCGTTCACGTCCGCACGTGCGCGCATGACGACGGTACATCGCCACGACCGCCGCATCATCGTGTGCACCAAGGGGGCACCCGAGCGCGTCGTCGCCGGCTGCACGACCATGCGGAGCGCCGATGCGATCGTGCCCGTCGACGCGGCGCGCGTGCTGCAGCAGGCCGCATCCATGGCCACCGGGGGCATGCGCGTGCTGGCGATTGCCACGCGCACCCTCACCGAGCGGCCGGACTCGGCCGAACACGCCGAGCAGGGACTCACGCTACTGGCGCTGGTCGGACTCATCGATCCGCCGCGCGCCGAGGCGAAGGCCGCCGTGGAAACCTGTCAGGCCGCCGGTATTCACGTGGTCATGATCACCGGCGACCATCCGGCCACCGCCCTCGCGATCGCCACGCGATTGGGCATTGCCGGCGCCAACGATACCGCGCTCACCGGACAGGACATCCCCGGTCTCTCCGACGACGACCTCGCGCAACGCGTGAGCGAAGTGCGCGTGTTCGCGCGCGTGGCCCCTGAAGACAAGCTGCGCATCGTGAAAGCGCTGCAATCGCGCGGGGAGTATGTCGCGATGACGGGCGACGGGGTGAACGATGCGCCGGCGCTCAAGCGCGCCGACATCGGCATCGCGATGGGGCGTGGCGGCACCGATGTCGCGCGCGAGGCCGCGCACATGGTGCTGCTCGACGACAACTTCGCCACCATCGTGAAGGCGGTGCACGAAGGGCGTCGCATCTACGACAACATCCGGCGTTTTGTCCGCTTTGTGCTATCCACGAATGCGGGCGAGATCTGGACGCTCCTTCTCGCACCGTTCCTGGGACTGCCGCTGCCGTTGCTGCCGATTCACATCTTGTGGATGAACCTCGTGACCGATGGCCTGCCGGGGATTACCCTGGCCGCCGAGCCCGCGGAACCGGACAGCATGCAACGCCCGCCGAGATCGCCGCAGGAAAGTCTGCTGGCAGGCGGCCTGTGGCAGCATGCGCTGTGGGTGGGATTGCTGATGGCTGTGATGGCCTTGGGCACGCAGGCGCTTACCATCCGCGACGGCAACAGCCACTCGCAGACGATGACGTTCACCGTGCTTACGCTCTCGCAGCTGTTCCACCTGATTGCGATTCGGTCGGAGCGGATCTCGATCTGGACGCTGGGCGTACGCGGCAACCCGGCGCTGTTCTACGCCGTCGCGGCGGCGTTCGGGCTGCAGCTCGGCACACTCTACGCGCCGGCCATGAATCGCATCTTCCACACAGTGCCGCTGTCCTGGCGGGAACTCACGGTCTGCATGGCCGTGTCGTCGGTGGTGCTGTTCGCGGTGGAGGGCGAGAAGTGGCTGCTGCGCCGCCGTCACCCCTCCAGCGGCTTCCCCTCGTGATCCGCAATCAGCACCCACACCGTGCGCGTGCGGCGTGAGTACAGCAACCGCACGGTCACGTCACGCGGGTTCTGCTTGAACGCAAAATGAAAACGAAAGCTGGTATCGAGTGATTCACGGATCACCCCTTCCTTGAAGCGTCCGTAGAAGTCCTGCACCTTCGTGCACGGCGCGATCTCGGTAAAGAACTGCTTCCCGATCGCGTCTTCCTTCTTCAACGACGCCAGCTTCGACTCCACGGCGTTGTAGTTCAAAATCCGCCCCGTCGCGTCCAGCTGGATCATGCCGTACGGCAGCTTGTCCAACTCCTCGGTGGACATCGTATCGGCATGCTCGAGCACGTTGTTCACCGTGTGCTCGGGACGACGGGAGGGGCGGTTGGAGGAATTCATGTTGTGGACCAACGCCGGTGCCGCGGTGGAAGTGCCCGCCTTCCAGCCCTCGCCAGCCCTCTGGCTTCGGTATATATTCGGTATCCCATGCCGAACCAGTACGTCGAACTCCATTGCCATTCGGCCCTCTCCCTCCTGGATGGGGCCTCGCTCCCCGAATCACTGGCCGAGCGGGCCGCCGAGCTGGGGTACCCTGCTCTGGCCATCACCGACCACGATGAAATGGGGAGCGTGGTCCGCTTCGGCACCGCCTGCGAAGCGCTCGGCATCGGCGGCATCCTGGGCGTCGAGCTTACCGTGCGCATGCCCGACATCGGCAACCCGGGCGCCGAACGACGCACCCACATGGTGCTGCTCGCCGAAACGCGCGACGGCTACCGCAACATCGCCTCGCTGGTCACGCGGGCCCGGATGGACAGCGAGCGCGGCACCCCCAGTGTGCCCTGGGCGCTCGTTACCCGCCACGTAGAGGGCGTGATGGCCCTCACCGGCTGCCCGCGCGGCTGGGTGCCGCAGCTGCTGGCCGAAGGACGCGCCGACGACGCCTACACCGCCGCCTGTGAATTGCGCGACGTGTTCGGCGAACATCTCGCGGTGGAATGCTGGGATCACCGCCTGCCCGAAGAACGCGCGCTCGTGCAGCAGCTGCGCCCGCTCGCGGCCAGGCTCGGCGTGCCATGGGTGGTCACCAACGATGTGCACTACGCCACCCCCGCACAGCGCATCGTGCACGATGTGCTCAACACGCTGCGTCACGAACGCACGCTCGACACCATGGGCACGCGATTGCGCCCCAACGCCGAGTGGGCGCTCAAGAAGCCGTCGCTCATTTACCAGCGGTGGCGTGGCGCCGAGGAGGGCGTGAAAGCCACGCTGGCCATCGCCGAGCGATGCACGTTCCGGCTCGAGCAGCTCAAGCCGTCCATGCCCGCGTTTCCGCTGCCGCCCGGCATCAGCGCGCAGGAGTATCTCACGCGCTTGGTAGAACAGGGTGCCTACGAACGCTGGAACACATCGCGAACCCCGAAGCACGACGCACAGCTCGCGCACGAACTGGCGATGATCGGCAAGCTCGATCTCGCCGGCTTCTTTCTCACCGTGTGGGACATCGTGCGCTTCGCGCGACGCGAAGGGATTCTCTGTCAGGGACGTGGCTCCGCCGCCAATTCGGCCGTGTGCTACTGCCTCGGCATCACGGCGGTCGATCCCATTCGCATGGAGCTGTTGTTCGAACGGTTCTTGAGCGAAGGACGCAAAGAACCACCCGACATCGACATCGACTTCGCCCACCGTGATCGCGAGCGTGTGCTGCAGTACGTGTACAACCGCTACGGGCGCGAACACGCAGCCATGGTGTGCGAGCAGATCACCTGGCGCGGACGCAGTGCCGTACGCGATGCGGCGCGCGTGCTGGGGTTTTCGGTGCAGCAGGGCGATATGCTGGCGTCGCTCAGTGATCGTTTCAGTGCGCGGAGTACGGCGGAGGCGCTGCGGGTTGACCCGCCGTCACCTGACGGCGAAGCCGACACACCACCGGCCACACCAAGCACCACCGACGCCGATCGCTTAGGTCAGCAGATGATCGGCGGCACCGAAGCCACCACCAAGGCCCGCGTGGTGCGTGAGGCGTCGCGCAAAGTCGCGTCCACGCAAACGAAAACACACCGCGCTCCCAAGGGCCCCACCGACCGCGATGGCACGTGGGCGCAGGTTATCGACATGCAGGCCGAGCGGAAGATCGCCGCCGATGCCCGCGCGCAGCCTGAGCCACGGCCGAAAAGCGACGTACTCACCCGCGCCGGGCTCGATCCCAACGACGAACGTGTGCGTCGCTTGGCCGATGTCGTCGCCGGCCTGCATCAACTGCCGCGCCATCGCTCCATTCACGTGGGCGGGTTCATTCTCACCGAAGAACCACTCGGCTCCATCGTGCCCATCGAGCCCGCCTCCATGCCGGGGCGTACCGTCATCCAGTGGGAGAAGGACGATCTCGATCCGGTAGGCCTGGTCAAGATCGACCTGCTGGGGCTCGGCATGCTCACCGTGGTGCAGGACTGTCTGTTGTACATCCGGCACACGCGCGGCACCACGATCGATCTCGGGCAGCTCGACATGAGCGATCAGGCCGTGTACGACGTGATGTGCCGCGCCGATACCGTGGGGCTCTTTCAGATCGAGAGTCGCGCGCAGATGAACACGCTGCCGCGTTTGAAGCCGCGCTGCTTTTATGATCTCGTGGTCGAAGTGGCGCTCATCCGACCGGGGCCCATTCAGGGCGAGATGGTGCATCCGTATCTGCGACGGCGCGCGGGGCTGGAGCCGGTCACGTATCCACACCCCATGCTCGAGAAAGTGCTCAAGCGCACGCTCGGTGTGCCGCTCTTTCAGGAGCAAGGCATGCAGGTGGCGATCGTGGCCGCTGGCTTCACACCGGCACAGGCCGATCAACTGCGCCGCGCGATGGGACACAAACGCTCGCGCGAACGCATGGCGCAGATCTGTGAAGAACTGATTGCGGGCATGGCCAAGAACGGCATCCCCGAAGAAACCGGCCGCCGCATTTACAACCAGATCAACGCCTTCGCCGATTACGGCTTTCCCGAAAGTCACGCGGCCAGTTTCGCGCTCATCGTGTACGCCACTGCGTGGCTGCGGCACTACTACGCGCCGGAGTACACCGCCGCCATCCTCAACGCGCAACCGATGGGCTTCTACGCGCCGAGCACGCTCATCGAAGACGCCAAGCGACACGGTGTGGAGGTGCACCCGGTTGATCTTACGCGCAGCACGTGGGATCACGCGCTGGAAATGGCCGACGGACGCGTGCTCGTGCCCAACGATGGCGTGGTGCGCTGGGGGCGGCACATCGGCCCGCAACCCATGCGCGATGTCGTCGCGGTGCGATTGGGCGTGCGCCTCATACGTGGACTCGGCGCCAAGGCCCGTCGCGCCCTCGAAGCGGCGTTGGTGCATGGGCCCTTCACCAGCGTCGACGACGCCGTGCGTCGCGTGTCGCTTGATAAAACGTCATGGCGACGACTGGCCGAAGCCGGCGCCTTCGACCGCATGTTCGCGCACGAACCGGCCGAACGACGACGGCGCGTGGCACTGTGGGAAGTGATGGCCGCCACCCGTGGTCCCGAGCTGCCGCTGGCGCCCTTTCAGGCGCAACCGGTGCCCACGCAATTGCCGGCCTACACGCCCATCGAACTCACCGAAGCCGACTATCGCATGACGGGGCTGTCGTTGGCCGGGCATCCCATGAAGCATGTGCGCCCCATTCTCGCGCCCAACGGCGTGCTGTCGGCCCGTGAAGCGCACGAACTGGGCAAAGATGGACAACGCGTGGCCGTGGCCGGACTGGTGATCTGCCGTCAGCGCCCGGGCACCGCCAAGGGATTCGTGTTTCTCACCCTCGAAGACGAAACGGGGATGATCAACATTGTGATCACCCCCGATCGCTACGAAGAACATGCACAGCTCATCTCCAGGTCACCCATGCTGCTCATTCGCGGCACCCTGCAAATTGAGCAGCATGTGGTGAATGTGCGCGCCAAACAGTTCAAGGCGCTGGAGCTGGGTGGTGGCGAGCAGCATGTGAAGGGACACAACTACCGGTAGCGGTGCGCTCCACACGATGCGGCGTTCACCACACCACGTTCGCGTAGTACCGCCCCATCTCCACATCCGACGTGATCAACGGCAGCGATTGCAGTTCCGCCGTTGCCACGATCACGCGGTCGGCCGAATCGCGGTGCGCCCAGTCCAACTCCAACGTGCGCAACCACG
>CAMBRJ010000135.1 GCA_945870175.1 Gemmatimonas phototrophica | reverse complement strand
CGCCGGCAACATCTACGCGCGACTTGACGGCACGGACCGCACGCTCGCGCCCATTCTGATTGGCTCGCATATCGACTCGGTCACCGACGGCGGAAACTTCGACGGACCGGTGGGCTCGTTCGGCGCCATCGAAGTGGCGCGCACCCTGCGCGAAAAGGGCACGCGACTGCGCCACCCGCTCGATGTCGTGATCTGGCAGAACGAGGAAGGCGGCACGACGGGCAGTAAAACCGCCATCGGCGAGATGAACGACGTCGAGCTCGCCAAAGTGGCGCGCTCGGGTAAGACCATCCGCGACGGCATCGGCATTATCGGCGGCGATGTGTCGCGCCTGAGCGAGTCGGTCAAGAAGAAGGGTGACATCGCCTGCTACATCGAGTTGCACATCGAACAGGGCGGCCTGCTCGAGAAGGCGGGCAAACAGATCGGGGTCGTGCAGGGCATCGTGGGACTGCGATGGTTCGAAGTCACAATTGTCGGCTTTGCCAACCACGCCGGCGCCACGCCCATGGATCAGCGACAGGATGCCATGCTGGCCGCGGCCAAGTTCACCGTGGCGGTGAATGACGCCGTGCGCGCCGAACCCGGTCGCCAGGTGGCCACCGTGGGCCGCATGGTCGTATCGCCGAATACCACCAATGTGATTCCCGGACAGGTCATGATGACGGTCGACCTGCGTGACCTCGATCAAGCCAAGATCGAGCACTTCACCGAGATCTTCGAGCGGCTGGCGCGTGAGATCGGTGCTGCCACCAAGACCACCTTCACGTTCAAGCGACTCACCGATAGCAAGCCGGCCGTCTCCGATCCGCAGGTCATGAACTGGGTCGAGTCGAGCGCCACCGCGCTTGGCCTGTCGTCACAACGCATGCCCAGTGGAGCCGGACACGACGCGCAGGAGATCGCGCACATCGCGCCGATGGCCATGATCTTTATTCCCAGCGTGGGCGGCATCAGTCATTCGCCGAAAGAATTTTCTCGCGCGGCTGATATCGCGAATGGCGCCGACGTGTTGCTCAACGCCGTGATAGCCGCCGACGCCAGCCTTCACGGTCGCCAATGACGGACAGCGGCGCGCTGCGCCGCGTGCTCGGTCCGGGCACGCTCGCCCTCATCTTCGCCAACAGCATCATCGGCGCCGGCATCTTCGCGGTGCCCGGTCTCGTGGCCGCCACCCTCGGCAGCGCCACCGCGCTCGGCTATGCGATCTGTGCCGTGCTGGTGATTCTCATCTTCCTGTGCTTTGCCGAAGTGGGCAGTCGCGTGCACGAAAGCGGCGGGGCGTACGCCTACGTGGAAGCCGCCTTCGGTCCCTTTGTTGGATTCATCGCCGCCAACCTGATGTGGTTCGGTTTCGCCGCATGCGCCGATGCAGCCCTGGCCGATGTGCTGGTCAGTGCCCTCGCCACGGCCGCGCCGATCCTGGCGCAGCCCGTGCCACGAGCCGCGGTGCTGATCGCGCTCTTCGGGTTCATGGCCGGCGTGAACATCATGGGTGTAAAAATCGGCGCCCGACTGGTGGTCGTGCTCACCGTGCTCAAGCTGCTGCCGTTGCTGCTACTGCTGGTGGTCGGCCTTCCGCACGTCGACCTCTCACATCTCATCCCCACCAGCATGCCCAGCGCGTCCACGCTTGGCAGCGGGGTGCTGTTGCTGATGTTCGCCTTCGTCGGCGGCGAGGCCTCGCTGTCGACTAGTGGGGAACTGCGCGACCCCAGTCGCACCGTGCCCCTCGGACTGCTCATGGGCGTGGCCACGGTGGTCGGGTTGTACTTCGGGTTGCAGTTGGTGGCCGAGGGGGTGCTGGGTGCCGAGTTGCCGCAGCAGACGGTCACACCGCTGGCGGCGACGGCCGAAAAGCTTCTGGGCCCGTGGGGGCGCACCCTGCTGTTGGGGGCGGTGTCGCTGTCGATCTTCGCCAATGTGAACGGCGACTTGCTGGTGTCGCCGCGCTGCCTCTATGCCGCGGCCAAGGGCGGCCTGCTTCCCGCGCCGCTGGCCAGGGTGCATCCGCGGTTCCAGACGCCGTATGTGGCCATTCTGGTGTTCGCGGCGATCGCCTGCGCGCTGGCCGTGCTGGGGGCCTTCAAGTCGCTGGCCATTCTGGGCACGGCGTCGGTCCTGCTGGTGGACGTCGGCGTCTGTCTCGCCGTGTTGCGACTGCGGCAGCGCGGCGTGCAGACCGCCGACGCCCCGTTCGTCATCCCCGGAGGACCGCTCGTCCCGGTGCTGGGGGCGACCGTGTGCGTCTGGGTGCTCACCAACCTCTCCCGGGAAGAGCTGCTGGGGCTCAGCGCCCTGGTCTTCTTCTCGGGCGGCCTGTACCTGCGCATTATGCGGGCGCGTCAGATGACGGCACGGCGGACGGCGGCCAGGAGCTCGACCTCCTGAGTGCGCGGGCTGATTCGCCAACGGGCCTCACCCGTGCGATATTCAACCGACCACTCCACTTTCTCTGCTATTCACGCACAAGGACTTCACGAATGCGACACGCCTTTCGCTACGCCGGCGGCTTCGAAACGAATTTCCCGAAGCTGACCTCCGCCACGACGTCCTTCGAGGGCAGCGATGGCCAGCAGCACGAGTACGCGCCGTGGCCGGACGGGGTGAACGGTCTGCGTATCTCCTTCATGGAGAAGGCCGGCAAGAAGTTCGTGGCCGTGCGCATCGCCGACGGCACGGCTGACGTTGTGTTGCACGAAGAGATGGTGCTGGTGCCGGGCGAGCATTTCGGCTTCGGCGTACACCTGAGCGGCACGCCCACGATGGTCGAGGATAACCTCGTCATCCTGAAGCTGCTCGAGGATGCCACCAAGAAGAATGTGGCGCACAGCGACGAACTGCTGCAGATTCGCGCGCGCTTCAAGGCCGCGAACACCAAGTAGTAGGCGGCGCGCGCGACGCAACGCAGGCGGGCCGGCCGTACGTCACCTGACGTATGGCCGGCCCGCTCTGCGTTCGGCATGTCGCAGCGCATGTCCCCTTACTGCTTGTTCCGTCCGTCCTCACCCTTCGGTGCCACCACCTGCGCTCGCACCGTCGGATACTCGATCCCCAGCTGTTCAAGATACGTTTTGAACTTCGTGGGATCGTAGTAGAACTTCTGCAGCTGCGTCTTGTAGCGCGCCATGATGTCGGCGTTCAGGTACGTCGGCGGCGTGTCCTGCGGTCGGATGAACGGCGTGTACTTCGTGTCTTTCGTCTGCACGTTCTTGAAGTAATCCCACGCATCCGCCACGACCTTCGGCGTCATCATGATGTCGAGCATCGTGAGCGCCTGCACCTTGGCGCCGGCCAGCGCGCCCTTGTGGGCGATGGGCGTCGCCATCGAGATCGCGTTGGCCCAGTTGTGCCCGGGCAGTCCCGGAATGTTCGACGGGAAGCGCAGCGTGATCGTGGGCACGTTCCACGCGATGTCACCGATATCGTCGGAACCACCACCCATCCAGTTCTGCGGCGTTTCCGCGCCACGCAGCTGCTTGTTCACCTGCTCCGACAAGCCGAAGTCGGGGGAGCCGAGCTCCTTCTGAATGCCCTTCGCCAGCGTCTGGTCCTTGTCGTCCCACTTCGGCATGCCGACCGTCTGCACGTTGGCGTGCATCGCCTCCGCGATCGGCTTGCTGAAGTGCGCCGACCAGCCCGAACCCAGAATGGCGATCGTGTCGAGCTTGGTGTCCGTCATCATGGCGGCGCCTTCGGCGACCTTCTTGCCCACTTCAAACAGCGCCATGGTGCGCGGATAGTCCTGCTCGCGGAAGTAGAACCAGATGCTCGCCGTGCTGGGCACCACGTTCGGCTGATCGCCACCGTCCTTGATCACGTAGTGCGAGCGCTGCTGCAACCGCAGATGTTCGCGCTTGTACTCCCAGCCCTGCGCCATCAGCATGACCGCGTCGAGCGCGCTCTTGCCGCTCCACGGCGCACCGGCCGCGTGCGCGCTGGAGCCACGGAAGCGGAATTCGGCCGAGAGCAACGCGCTCGAACCGCTGGCGCCCCACGACACGCCGAGGTCGTTGCCGACGTGCGTGAACAGCGTGACGTCGGTGTTCTTGAACAGCCCCGAGCGCACCAGAAACGCCTTGCCCGCCATCTGCTCTTCGGCGATACCCGGCCACAGCAGCAGCGTGCCGTTGATCTTGTCGCGCTGCATGAGCTGCTTCACCACGATCGACGCCACGATGTTCACGGCCTGACCGGCGTTATGTCCTTCGCCATGTCCTGGGCCGCCGCTCACCATCGGATCGCGGTAGCCCACGCCCGGCTTGTTGCTGGCCTGCGGAATGCCGTCCACGTCGGAGCCAAGCGAGATCTCCGGCTTGCCGGTGCCGTTGCTCCACTTGGCCGTCCACGACGACGGCATGCCCGCCACGCCCTTCTCGATGGTGAAGCCTTCCTTGGCCAGCAGCGTGGTGATGTAGCGCTGCGACTCGAATTCCTGGAAGCCCAGCTCCTGGAACGAGAAGAGCATATCCACGATCTCCTGGACCTGCTTGGCGCGGGACTCGACCATCACGAGCGCCTCGGCCTTGAGCTTCTCGAGACGGGGGTCAACGGGCGCGGCCGGCGTCGTCGCCGCGGCCGGCGGGGTCGCGGCCTGCGCCAGCAGCGCGGGGGCGGACGCCGGTACGGCGGCCAGCGCCGTGAGGCCGGCGATCAGGGAACGGGTGGAGCGAAAACACGCGCGAAAGCGGGTTGGATGCACGGCGGACTCCCAAGGTGGTCGGCGAATCGCAAAACGGGTCTCGTTGGTTGCCCGCAGCGAACAGGGCAACACAGGCGAGCCACGAAATTACGTATCCCACGGAGAAACCGCTCGGTCGGGAGCCCCGTATATTCACCAAGACCGTCGTTTTGGTCATGAAGTCCCCGTCTGGTCCCGTTCCCCGGTTCATGCGCTCTCCGAATTCGCTCCGTGTGGTCGCTCTGGTTGGGGTGATGAGCCTGATCTCCGCCGCGTGTCCCGAGGCGCTGTTCGGACAGGCGCGACCCAAGCCGCCGGTCAAACGCGATACGCTGACGGCCGAGGAGCGGGTCGTGGCGCGCGAGGCCACCCGCGACGCCCGCTCCATGGCGCGCCGGCAGCTCTCGCCCGACAGCGTCGTGCGGCGCCTGCGGGCCGACTCGGCCAGTGCCACCGCCTTTAGCGATCCCGAGGCGAAGCGCATTTTGCTGCGGGCCCGCGAGGCCCGCGTGCGGCAGGATAGCGCGCTGACAGCCTACAAGGCCACCGCCACACAGCGCATTTCGATGGGCCTGGGCGCCAAGCGGTTAGGGCTCGAGAAGCTGCTGTTCCGTGGGGACAACGTGGCCGAGATCTCGTGGCGTCGGGATGTGGGCGTGCGGGTGCGGCCGATCGGATCGCGCGTGACGGTGCCCATGGCGTCGAGTGCGAGCGGTGATTTCAGTAGTGCCATTTCCATTCCGTACTTTCCCGGACGCGAGTCGCTCTGGTTTCCGAGCAGCAACTTCGGCGTGGTGAAGAGCGACATCGACGAGCGTGAGGTCATTCATCCGCTCGCGAACGGCGCGGAGACGTACTACACGTATGCCACGGGCGACTCGGTGGACATCAGGCTCGATGGTGGCCGCGTGATCAAGTTGCGCGAGTTGCGCATCACGGCGCGTCGGCCCGACTGGCGGGTGTTCGTAGGCTCGTTCTGGTTCGATCGTGACGGTGGTCAGCTGGTGCGCGCGGCGTACCGATTGGCGGTGGATCTCGAGATCTGGGATGTCGCGTCGGAGGAGAGTGAAGCGGACAAGCAGGTGAACCGCGAAGCCGATCGCTTGCGCGATTCGATTGCACGGGTGCGGATGCCGCGTGACGTGTATGTGAAGGACTCGATCATGCGGGCGCCGCAAGTGACGGCGCGGGCCAACAACACCGGCAACGACGAAGATCCGCCGGCGTGGGCGAAGGCGACGTTTCGTCCGGCCAAGGCCAAACTCGACGCCATCTCGGTGGAATACGGCTTGTATCAGGGCAAGTTCTGGTTGCCGCGCGCCAACAGCGCCACGGCGTCGATGCAGCTGGGCTTTGTACGCACGCCGTTCAGCATCGATGAGAAATTCACGTACGAAGACGTGAACGGCGACTTCTCGCTGGCCGCCATTCCCGCGGCGCGATGGAGCGGTGCGGCGCGTGACACCACGGCGCGTGACACCACCGTGGTGACTGGTGGGAGCGACGTGAACATCACGGTCGGTGGCGGCGGCAACGCGGGGAAGGCCACGCCACCGGACACCACGAAGATGTCGGCGTCGGCGCGCACGCGATATCGCCTGTGTCAGAAGGATTCCACCTACACGCGGGTGGAGTCGCGCTACGACGGCGCGTTACGGATTGCCTACGACATGCCGTGCGATGCCGCGAAGCTCGCGAACTCGCCGGCGCTGCCACCGGCGGCGGTGTCGGACGAGGAGTTGTTCGACCTCAAGGCCCGCGACGCGCTCTTGTCGGCGCTCGACTTGTCGTTGCAGCCCGGTTGGATGCCGCAGATGCCGACCGTTCGCGTGGGCTCCGACCTGTTGCGCTTCAACCGCGTGGAGGGACTCTCGGCCGGCGTGCACGTGTCGCAGGTGCTAGGTGCGGGCTACACGCTGAACGCGGTGGGGCGCATCGGACACGCCGATCTGCACGCGAACGGTGAGCTGAGTCTGGCGCGCAGTAACGGCGCACGTTCGGTGACGGCGACCGTGTATCATCGCCTGGCGGCCACCAACCCCGAGTGGGGCGGGGGACTGAGCCTCGGTCCGAGTTTGCCGGCGTTCATCTACGGGCGCGACGAAGGGTTCTATTACCGCACGACGGGCGCCGAGTTGAGTGAGCGTCGCGAGCGTCGTCGTGGTGCGCTGGAGTACAAGCTGTTCATCGAGAAGCAGTGGACGGCCGGCGACACCAATGTGGTGAACACCTTCTCGCTGGCGAAGCTCATCGCCGACCGCCGATTCCGCCAGAATATCGAATCCGAAGGGTTGAGCGTGACCGGTGTGTCGGGGCTGTATTCGCGGGTGTTGCTGGAGCGCCCGCAGGGGCTGCGCGTGACGACGGTGCTGAATGGCGAGGCGGGCACGGGGACCTTTCAGTATGCGCGGGCGTCGGTGGAAGGCACGATTACGCGCCCGGTGTCGCGATTCTCCACGGCGTTGACCGGCGCGATCGGCAGTTCACTCGGCGACGTGCCGCGTCAGCGCGGCTGGTTCGTGGGCGGTGTGCGGACGGTGCGCGGACAGATCGCGGTCACGCAGGATGGCGATGCGTTCTGGCTGGCGCGAGCGGAAGCGGGAACCAAGCAAGGCGTCTTCCGGCCCGTGGGATTCTTTGATATCGGTTGGGCGGGAAGCCGAGAGGCGTTCGCGAAGGTGCAGCCGCAGCGTGGTGCGGGCGTGGGCTTCGGCGTGCTGGATGGATTGATTCGCGTGGACTTCTCGCGCGGGTTGTATCCGCTGAAGCGGTGGCGGACGGACTTCTATTTGAGCGC
>CAMBRJ010000134.1 GCA_945870175.1 Gemmatimonas phototrophica | reverse complement strand
GGCGTCATGGACAACACGATGGCCTCAATGTGCTTCATGCGCTTCGGGTCCATCTTGACGTCCTTCAGCATCTTCGAGTTCACGCCCGGCAGCAGCTTCAGCAGATTCTCGAGCGGTCCGAGCTTCTGCATCTGACGCATCGCCGTCAGGAAGTCCTCGAGGTCCATGCCTTCCTTGCGGACCTTCTTCTCGAGCTTCTTCGCTTCGGTGGCATCGAACGTCTCCTGCGCCTTCTCCACGAGCGACACGATGTCGCCCATCTGCAGAATACGTCCCGCCATGCGCTCCGGATGGAACTCCTCGAGCGCATCCGGCTTCTCACCAACACCGATGTACTTGATCGGTTTCTTGAGCACGCCGTAAATCGACAACGCCGCACCACCGCGCGCATCGCCATCGAGCTTGGTCAGGATCACGCCGGTCACGTTCAGTGCTTCGTCGAAGCCCTGCGCGATCTTCACCGCCTCCTGACCCGTCATGCCGTCGGCCACGAACAGGATCTCGTCGGGCTTGATCGCCGCCTTGAGCCGCTTGAGCTCGTCCATCATGTCGGCGTCGATCTGCAAGCGACCGGCGGTGTCGATGATGACCACGCGGTCGCGCGCCCGCTCGCCCTGATCGATGCCGGCCTTCGCGATCCTAACCACATCCTTCGTGTCGCGATCGGCGTACACCGGCACGTTCAGCGCACGGCCCAGCGTTTCGAGCTGATCGATGGCCGCCGGCCGGTACACGTCGGCC
Organism: Gemmatimonas phototrophica; assembly: GCA_945870175.1. Lineage (GTDB taxonomy): Bacteria > Gemmatimonadota > Gemmatimonadetes > Gemmatimonadales > Gemmatimonadaceae > Gemmatimonas > Gemmatimonas phototrophica_A. The sequence goes on along the minus strand of CAMBRJ010000134.1, from coordinate 6,750 downwards.
GCCACCAGTCGCGTCGACTTGTTTTCGAGCATCAACTTGCGGGCGAGCTTGCCGGCCGTGGTCGTCTTACCCGACCCCTGCAAGCCAACCATCATGATGACCGTCGGCGGCACGGTGCTCATCTTGAGCCCCTCGCGCCGTTCGCCAAGCATGGCGGTGAGCTCGTCGTGGACGATCTTCACCAACTGCTGAGCTGGCTGGATCGTCTTGATCTGCAGCACACCGACGGCCTTCTTCTCTACCCGTTCGAGGAACTCACGGGTGAGCGAGAAATTCACGTCGGCTTCGAGGAGGACGCGGCGTACCTCGCGCAGCCCTTCCTTGATGTCGGCATCGGTGAGAACGCCACGTCCGCGAAGCTTCGCGAAGACGTTCCCGAGTTTGTCTGAAAGCTCGTCAAACATAGACCTGAAAGGCTAACGGCCCCGGTCGCCCCGTACAACCGTCCCTTGCGCTGGACGTGACAGAACAGGCCGCCCATGACGCGACCTGCGTCGGAATCACGCGTTGTGGGGCTTTCGGCCCCTCCTAGATTTCCGCTGTCCGGATCACGCTGTCTCTTTTTTCGCCCGTCACGTGTCACGACCGAATCCGCGGTTTCCCGGCATCCCGATGCCTCGCGGCCAGCGCAAAGAGGAAATTCTTCGCGCCGAGCTGCCCCCGACGCTGCCCCTGATGGCGCTGCGTTCCACGATCGTGTACCCGCTGGGAACGATCGCGGTGCAAATGGGCGCCCCAGAAAACCTCGCGCTGCTCCGTGCGCACGAGGATGCCGGCGTGATCGTCGCCCTGGTCGTCGCCTCCGGAGACGGGGACGACACCATCGATCCGCACAACTTCATTGGACGCGTCGGCGTGGCCGCCCGCGTGCACGAGCGGATCAACCTGCCCGGCGACACGGTCCAGATCACGCTACAGGGGCTCCGCCGCATCACGATCGACGCGATCGATCAGGTGAACCCGTTCGCCATCGCGCAGATCCAAGGCGCCAAGGAAACGCCGGCCGATGCCCTGGAGCTCGACGAGCTCGTGGCGCGCACCGTCGCCGCCGCCGAAACGTTGGCCGAATTGGTCGACCGCATCCCGAACGAAGTGCCGCAGATCCTCAAAATGAATGTGTCCGATCCCGGACGCTTCGCCGATCTCGCGGCCACGAATATGAATCTGCGCATCTCCGACAAGGAGGAGGTGCTCCAGCGTCTCGACATCGGCCACCGCATTCGCTTCATCCTCTCCCGCCTCGAGCGCGAAGTCGCCCGCGCCCGCGTGATGGACGACGTGAAGAAGCAGACCGAAGTGAAGATCGAGCAGCATCAGCGCGAGTTCTACCTCCGGCAGCAGCTGCGCGCCATTCAGTCCGAGCTCGGCGAGGCCGATCCCAATGAGAAGGAATCGGTCGATCTGCTGCGTCGCATTGACGAAGCGCGACTTCCCGCCAAGGTCGCCAGCGAGGCGCGCCGCGAAACAGAGCGCCTGCGCATGCTGTCGCCGGCCTCCAGCGAGTATCAGGTGTTGCGCACGTATCTCGACTGGGTGCTGGCCCTCCCGTGGCATAAGCGCAGCGCCGACGATCAGGAAATCGTACTCGCCAAGGTCGAAGACGCGCTCAGCGATCGGCACTACGGGCTCGATGAAGCCAAGGAACGCATCATCGAGTACCTCGCCGTACGGAAACTGCGCGGCGGCGATCCCACCGGCCCCATTCTCTGCTTCGTCGGTCCGCCGGGCACCGGCAAGACGTCACTGGGTGCCGCGATCGCCAACTCCATCGGCCGCGAGTTTTATCGCATCTCGGTGGGTGGCGTGCGCGACGAAGCCGAGATCCGTGGGCACCGTCGCACCTATGTGGGCGCCATGCCCGGCCTGCTCATTCAGGCCCTGCGCCGCGTGGAAGTGCGCGACCCGGTCATCATGATCGACGAGATCGACAAGATGAGCAACGGCGGCAGTTCGGGCGACCCCACGGCCGCGATGCTCGAAGTGCTCGACCCGTCGCAGAACACGTCGTTCGTGGATCACTATCTGAACTTGCCGTTCGACTTGTCGAGTGTCCTGTTCATCTGCACCGCGAACAACTTGTACGACATTCCCGGTCCGTTGCGCGATCGCATGGAAGTGATCCGCATCGCTGGCTACACGATCGAAGAGAAGGTCGAGATTGCGCAGCGGTATCTCATGCCGCGCCTCCTCGAAGATCACGGCCTCACCGCCGACGACCTGCTCGTGCCCGAAGCGACGCTGGGGTTCATCACCAGCCGCTACTCGCGTGAGGCGGGGTTGCGCACCTTCGAGCGTTCGCTCGCGTCGCTGCTCCGCAAGCGCGCCCGCGCCAAGGCCGACGGCGACATGAGCGCATGGGAGATCAGCATCGAACGTGCCGAGGAGATTCTGGGCACGCCGCGCTTCTCCATGGAAGAAGCCGAGATGGAGCCCGAGATCGGCGCCGTCACCGGCCTCGCCTGGACGAGCACGGGTGGTGACATCATGACCATCGAGGCGCTCCGCATGCCAGGCAACGGCAAGCTCACCGTCACGGGTCAGCTCGGCGACGTGATGCGTGAGTCGGTGGACGCCGCGTACTCATTTGTACGTTCGCGTGCCAGCACGCTTGGCATCGACGACAGCGAGTTCCGCGAGTCGGACATGCACCTCCACTTCCCCGCCGGCTCCATTCCAAAAGACGGCCCGTCGGCCGGCATCGCCGTCACGCTGGCGCTGGCCAGCGCACTCTCGCGTCGCCCCGTGCGGCGCGATCTCGCCCTCACCGGCGAAGTCACACTGCGTGGTCGCGTGCTCGAAATCGGCGGCGTCAAGGAGAAAGTGTTGGCGGCCTATCGCGCCGGGCTACGCGAAGTCATCATGCCCAAGGGCAACGAGAAAGACGTACGCGACGTCCCGCAGGAAGTGCGCGACCGAATGGCGTTCACCTTCGCGGCCACCATGGACGAAGTGCTACATCTCGCGCTGTTGCCGCATGCCGATGCGCATCCGGCCGATGCCATGCCGCTCCATTTGAGCACGCCCATTGTGGCGAGCGACGGACCGGCCGTGACGGCGGCCGATACGTGGTAAGCTGACCCCCGTCAGCGATTGAGCAGCAGCCCCACGGAATACAGAATCAGCCCCACCAGTCCGCCCACGATCGTTCCGTTCATCCGGATAAACTGCAGATCGCGACCGATCTGCAGTTCGATTTTGCGGGAAGTCGCATCGGCGTCCCACGCCCCCACGGTGGCCGAGATCAACTTCGCCACTTCCTCGCGGGCCTGCTCCACCGCGTACGATACAATCTCCACGATCCATCCATTCACCTTGGCCGATAGCACCGGGTCCTCGAGCACTTTCTGCCCGAGGCCGGCCAGCCACTGCTCGAGCTGATCCGGCGCCTTCTCGGCGTCGTCCGCCAGCCCCTCGGCGTAATCGGCGAGACGTTCCCTCACATCGCCCCACACTTCGCGTGAGAAGTCCGCGACACCAGGATGCGCCAGCACATCGAGCTTGATCTGCTCGAAACGTGCAATCGTGTCGGGGTTCTCGCGCAGCGAGACGACGAACCGGTCCACCGCCTCGTCATATCGCTGACGCAGCGGATGATCGGGGTCGGCCGCCACTGCCACCAGCGTTTTTTCCACCCCGCCCACGATCTTGTCGCCCACGCGACTGTCCACCGCGCCCGGCACCCACCAGGGACTCTCCGCCTTCACCTGCTCGCGGATCATCGCTTCATTCTCGTTCAGGAACCTGGCGGCCAAACGCAGCGCGTCATCCAGCAGCGCCTGATGACGTCCGCCGGCGGTGAGCAACTCGAACAACCGCGCCATCAACGGCGCCGCCTGCATCTTGCGCAACCGCGACACGATGCCGCGATCGACCATCTCTTGCACGTCTTCGTCGCGCATGACATCCACCGCGCCGGACAAGCCGTGCGCCGCATGCCGCGCCAGCCGCCGGCTGTTCTCCGGCTGCGCCAACCACTGCGCCGCGCGGTCACCCAGCTTCATGGCGGCGATCTTGCCCGCGACCACGTCGCGCGTGAGAAAGTTGCGTTGCACGAAATTGCCGAGCGCCGTGCCGATTCGGTCTTTCCGCGACGCCACGATCGCCGTGTGCGGTATCGGGATGCCGAGTGGATGCCGGAACAGCGCCGTCACGGCGAACCAGTCGGCGATACCACCCACCATCGCTGCCTCGGCGAACGCGCGCACGAAGCCCAACCACGGATACCGCGACTCGAGCCAGCGCGTCACCACGAACAGCGCCGCCACGCCAACCAGCATGAGCGTGGCCACGCGCTTCATCTTCACCAGCCGGACGCGTTTGAGTTCGTCGTCGGGCGTGATCTGCAACGCGACCGGTACGGGGGCCGACAGGACATGGGGCAACGCGGTCGCTTCCCGGACCGGCTCGATCGCCATGCGGTTAGCGGGCGACGGTGATGCCGGCCAGGTCGAGCAGCGCGGCGCCGATCTTTGCAGGACGGTCCATGTAAAGCACGACGGGCTGGCCGTTCACCCGTTCCAACGTCAGCGTCACCGTCCGCGCCGGGCGCGTCCCCTTGGACGGCACGTCGTACTGCCGCGCCGTGGCGCCGCCGGGGAAGTCAACGCGCGCCAACTCGTAGCGCCGTCGCGCGGCATCGCCCATGAGATCGAGAAAATCGGCGGCGTCCACCGCCGAGTCCCAAGCGGTGGCCCAGATGAGCACGTCGCCATCGGGCGTGCGGACCACGGCGAACTGGTCGCCATCGCCGCCACTGGCACCGCGACGAGCCAGCGCTTCGTCTTTCAGATGCTGCACCAGCAGCAGTCGCGTCTCGAACTCACCGACGCTGTTGCGGTACACCACCGTGCCCCTGCGCGGCGCCGGCAACGTGACCGTGACTGGCACATCGCGAGTGGCCTTGGTGTCGGTAAAGTACGCCGCGTCGTTCAGGATCTGCTTGGTGGAGATCGGCAGGTCCAGCAGCAATTCCTTCTCGGGACGCTTCTGGATGAACCGTCGCACGAAATCCGCGCCGCCGAGATACGGGAACAGCAACCCTTCGCGCACGACGCGCGGAGCGGCTGAGAACACCGGCATGCCTGTCTGGGCATCTTTCATCGCGTCGCGAATACGATCCCAGCCGCCAGGCATTTTCAGCATTGGGCCCGCGTTCGGATCCATGCGCAGCTGCAGAAGGACCGCCTGTCCTTCCAGCACGGCTTGCGCCGCCGACTGGCGGTCGGCGTTGTCGACCTGCGCCTGCACCGAATCGATCTTCACGTACTGATCCTGCAGCGCGTGCACGAGCTCGTGCGACACCGTCTGACGCAGCAGCGCTGGCGCGGCACCGTCCACGACATACAACACCTTCGTGGCGGGATCGTAGTAGCCCACGATCTGCTCTTCGAGCAGCTTCTGCAGCAGGGCCAGCAAGTTCATGGTGTCGGGCATCATGCCCAGCAGCTTGTACGCCGACTCCTGGCCGGCCAGCTGCGTGCGCGCGCGATCACTCTCGAGCTGCTGCCGCACGAACTTCCCGACGTCCTCGCGCGTTCGCGAGGCGATCGTCGGCGGCGTCTTGAACGACAGTCCCGTTTCCTTCTCGATCTTCGGCACGAACTCCGCCACCAACTCGGCGTACGGCCCGTCCCCCGACGGCTTCTTGTCGCCGCAGCTGGCGATCGTCGTCAGCGACACGCAGGCGCCCAGCAAGCAGGCCACACGAACAGGGTGGCGACGAGTCGAAGCAGAACGCATAGCTCGCATCAGAGTCAGTATCAGGTCGGGAACGCGCGCTGCACATACCACGCGACAAGGGGTTCTCCCCAAAGCAAGACTAGCATCGCGGCAGGCGCAAGGAACACGCCGAACGGCACATCCGGGAACGCGAACTCCGTGTCCGTGCCGCGCGTGCGCCACTTCACGATTGGTCCGACGATCAGCAGGAACACCACCGCCCCCACGAATGCGCCCACCATGATCGTGAGCAGCGAACGCTCGGCGCCGAGCGCCGCACCGACCACGGCCATGAGCGTCGTATCGCCGAACCCCATCGCTTCACGCTTCATGAGCACTTCGGCCAGCCAGCCGATGATCGTGATCGCACCGGCGCCAGCGCACGCACCGATGAACGCCGCCCACGGCGACGCAAAGTGCGAGCTCTCACCAAGGAAGAAGTTCGCAATCGCCGCCCCGAACACCATCACCAGTCCGCTGATGGTGAAGCCGTCGGGAATCAGATAGGTCATGGCATCGGTCACCGCGATCCCGAACAGCACCGTGCCAAACACCGCGATCCGCAGCGCCTCGAACGTCAATCCGAACGCCACGAAGCTTGCCACCCATCCCAGCGCGACCATCAGTTCGACCGCCGGATACTGCATCGAAATGGGCAGGCTGCACCCGCGGCACTTGCCACGCAACAGCACCCAGCTCAGCAGCGGAATATTCTCGTGCCACGCAATGGCGCGCTCGCACTTCGGGCAGCGCGATCGAGGACGCACCACGCTCAGCTCGGCCGGCCAGCGCGAGATACACACGTTCAGAAAGGACCCGATCGAGGCGCCGAGCACGAACACCGGCAGCAGGACGAGGAGCAGGAAGTCCGTAGTGAGTGGCAGCACAGGAGTGGGCGAAGGCGAAACTGCATACAGCGAAACGGCAACGATGCAACGATTACCCGGCGCGCAGCGCATGCAGCAGGATCCCTGCGGCAACGGCCACGTTCAACGACTCGATCCCGGGCGTCATCCGAATGGCGACCCGCGA
>CAMBRJ010000133.1 GCA_945870175.1 Gemmatimonas phototrophica | reverse complement strand
CGCATGCGCGGGTGAAGATCTGCGTTGTTGGCAAATACACGGATTACATCGACAGTTACAAGAGCGTTCAGGAAGCGCTCATCCATGGCGGCATCGCGAATGATGTTGGCGTGGACCTGGCGTGGACGTCGAGCGATCTGTTTACGTCGCCCGAGCGAGCGCGCGAGATGCTTTCGGACTACCACGGATTGCTCGTGCCCGGCGGATTCGGCGTCCGTGGCGTGGAAGGGATGGTCGAGGCACTTCGCGCGGCGCGTGAATTGTCGATTCCGTTCTTCGGGATCTGCCTCGGCATGCAGGCGGCTATTATCGAGTTCGCACGCCACGTGCTGCATCTCGACGACAGTCACTCCAGCGAGTTTGCGCCCGAGTGCAGCGATCCGGTGATTTCGCTCATGGATTCGCAGCGCGACGTGACCGACATGGGAGGCACGATGCGCCTCGGCGCCTATCCGTGCCGCCTGCAGCGCGGGTCGAAGGCCGCCGAGGTGTACGGTCAGCCGGAAGTCAGCGAACGACACCGCCACCGCTATGAAGTGTCGAATCGGTACCGAGACACATTGATCGAGCACGGAATGCGCCTGAGTGGTCTCTCTCCCGACGATTCGCTCGTGGAGATGATCGAACTCCCGTCGCACCCATACTTTATCGGCTGCCAGTTCCATCCAGAGTTGCAGTCGCGCCCGCTGCGTCCGCATCCGCTGTTTGCGGGCTTCGTGGCGGCGGCGGAGCGCTACCACCTCGCGCAGCAGCAGGCCGAGCAGCCGTCGCTGGCGCATGTGAATCAGTGACCGACGGCCCCGCACGCATGCCCTCGTCGCTGTTTCCCGCGGATCGACTTTTTCTCATCGCTGGCCCCTGTCAGCTCGAGGATGACACGCTCAACCTGCGCGTCGCCGACGCGCTGGCGCGACTGGCCGAGCATGTGCCTGGCGGCATCATCTTCAAGGCCAGCTTCGATAAAGCGAATCGCTCGAATGTCGACGGTGTGCGTGGACCGGGGCTCGAGGCGGGACTGGCGGCGCTCGAACGGGTCCGGCTCGCGACGGGGCTGCCCATCCTCACCGATGTGCACGAGGCGTCGCAGTGTGCGATCGCCGCGGAAGTCGTGGATGTGTTGCAGATCCCGGCATTTCTCTGCCGACAGACCGACCTGCTCCTCGCCGCCGGCGCGACGGGCAAGGCGGTGAACGTGAAGAAGGGGCAGTGGATGCATCCCGAGGGCATGCGCGGAGCGGTGCGCAAGGTGGAAGCGGGCGCCACGCTCGCGGCCGTGGAGTCGGGCGCGCTGGCCGTCACCGAACGCGGCACGTTCTTCGGATATGGTGATCTGGTGGTGGACATGCGCAGCTTTGCGCGCCTGCGTGAGTCGTGCGATGTCCCGGTGATCTTCGACGCCACGCACAGTGTGCAGCGCCCGGGGCAAGGCGCCGGTGGCACCAGTGGCGGCGCGCGTGAGTGCATTCCACCGCTCACCCTGGCCGCCATCGCCGCGGGCGCACAGGGACTGTTTATCGAGACCCATCCCGATCCGGATCACGCACCAAGCGACGGACCGAACATGTGGCGTCTCGATCAGATGCCGGACCTGATGGCGCGTGTGGTGGACATCTGGGATCGCGTGCGTTCGTGATGGCGCCGGCTACTCCGGCCCCGGCCGATGTGCTCCCTCCGCTCGTCGTCGACGCGCCGCGCATCGAGCCGACGCTGGCGCGACGTATCCGGCTGATCGGTCTCGATGTCGATGGCGTGCTGACCGATGGCGGCGTCTATCTCGGTTCGACGACGTCAGGCGGCGCCGACGTGCCATTCGAGCTGAAGCGCTATGACATTCAGGATGGCCTCGGCATCCAGCTGCTCCGCGACTGCGGTCTGAAGGTGGTCATCATTACCGGCCGCGTGTCGGACAGTGTCGCGCAGCGGGCGCGGGAGCTTCGGGCCGATGCCCTGGTGCAGGACCCGGAAGCCCGCAAGCTCACCGCCCTGACCACGATCGCTCGTGACTTCGGCGTTACGCTCGATGAGGTCGCGTTTGTCGGAGACGATCTGCCGGATCTGGCGGTACTCCGTCAAGTCGGGCTGCCCGTTGCCGTCGGTAATGCGGTGGCCGAGGTACGTCGTGCGGCATATCTGCAGCTACGCGCGCACGGCGGGCATGGCGCGGTGCGTGAGTTCGCCGAGGCGCTCTTATCTGCCCGCGGGGAGTGGATGGACGCCGTAGAACGTTATGTCGCCAGTCGCAGTGTGCCCGCGGCGACACCAGATGCCCCCCGTGAGGACAGGCACGTATGACAGCGGAACGGATCATCGAGCGCGGTCGCCGCGTCTTGAAGCTCGAGGCGGCCGCCCTGGCCGACGTCGAGCGGACGCTGGGCGAGGATTTTGCGCGTGCCATACAGTTGTTGGCCGGCTGCCGTGGACGGGTGATCATCGCCGGTGTCGGCAAATCCGGCCTCGTCGGCCGAAAGATGGCCGCGACGTTCACGTCGACCGGATCACCGGCGATGTTCTTGCACCCGGTCGAGGGCGTGCACGGCGACCTTGGCATTGTCGGCGCAGACGACGTCGCCATTCTGATCTCGAAGAGTGGCGAGAGTCAGGAGTTGCTCGGACTCATTGATGCCCTGTCGCGGTTGGGGGTCCAGATGATCGCGATGACGGCCGACCGTTCGTCTCGCTTGTCGCGACACGCGGACGTTACGCTGGATCTCGGCGTCCGCGAGGAAGCGTGCCCGCATGATCTCGCGCCTACCACGAGCACGACCGTCACGATGGCGCTTGGCGATGCGCTGGCGGTCGCGCTCATGGAGGAGAAGGGCTTTCGCGCCGAGGATTTTGCTCGCTTTCATCCGGGGGGATCGCTCGGTCGCCGGTTGCTCACTCGGGTCAGCGATGTGATGGTGTCGTCGGATCTGCCGGTGCTCGACCGCACCGCGACCATGCGCGAAGCCATCGTCTTGCTGGCCGAGCGCCGGGGAATCGCCGTGGTCGTGGAACATGAGTGCGTGTTGGGGGTCGTCACCGCGGGCGACCTGACGCGTTTGCTGGAGCGTCATGCAGACGTGTTGTCCGTGCCCGTCGCGTCGGTGATGACCACCACGCCACGGATGGCGCAGGATCATGAACTGGGGAGTGCTGTGGTGCACCGTATGGAAACGCATGGCATCATGGCGATGCCGGTGCTGAACGGGCAGGAGCATCTCGTCGGGATCGTGCATCTGCACGACCTGATGCGTGCGGGTGCCGCATGAAGTGGCGCACCGCGGCAGGGTTGGGACTCAGCGCGCTGATGCTGTCGGCGGCCGCCTGCGCGAAGGCGAAGGGGAAGACGCAGGTCAAGGCCAAGGCCACGAAATCCGCTATTCCAGACTCGGCGGATCAGATCATCTTTGGCTTTCGCACGTTCTTGACGGACCAAGGCATTTCAAAAGGCGTGCTACTCGCGGACACTGCGCTGTCGTACGACGAAGCCACGCGGATGGAGCTCCGCCGCGTCAACGTCACGTTTTATACGTCCGTGGGTATAAAAGATGGGGTCCTCACCGCCAAGGCGGGCACCTACAACCTCCGGCTCTCCCGCCTCGACGCGCGCGGCGACGTCGTGATTGTTCGCGATGATGGGAAACGACTGTCCTCCCAGCAACTCGTTTACGATCAGGTCCGCAACCAGATCTTTACCGACAGCACATTCGTACTGAACGAGCCGTCGCGCACCTTTACGGGTCTTGGCTTCGAGTCTGATCCGCAGCTGACGAAGTTCCGCTGTCTCCGTAATTGCAAGGGCCTAGCGCCTGTCAAGATTCCGACCAAGTAGCACGTGACTCCTCCACGCTCGCGCATTCGCGCCATCACTATGCTCGGCACGGTCTCGCTACTGGCGATATTCGGCGGGTGCCGCGGGGCGCGCCGTGGGGCGACGTCGGTGACGCCCGTCGCGACGGTGGCCGCGTCCGAGCGCGCACGCGTGGCCGGCGCGGGCGCGGATTCGGCGCGCGCCGACACGATGGCTGGGCGGGCAAAGGCGGCGGGCAAGGACAGCGCCGCGAGGCCAGATAGCGCCGCGCGGCCGGACAACGCCGCGCGGCCGGACAACGCCGCGCGGCCGGACAGCGCCGCGCGTGAAAAGGCGCGTCGAGACAGCGTGGCGGCGGCCAGGAAACGTCCCGCCACCAAGGCCGCGTCGTCCGCCGCGACGCGAAATTGCGTGTTGGATTTCGCCGACAGTCCGCCGGAAACCCGCCTGTTGTATACGCGGCTTCCCGACAGCACGGCGAACACCTTTATCGGCGGCGGCTTCGTCGGTCGGTGTCAAGGCGAGAACAACCGCATCAGCGCCGACAGTTTGGAGCAGTTCGAATCGGCCGGTATTGTCAACCTGTTCGGGAACGTCGTCTACGAAGAGCCGAATAAGCTCCGCGTCACGGCCGCCCACGGGACCTACCTCACGCGGGAAGGACGCCTGTTCGCCGACGGTGGCGTGGTCGCCACGCAGCTGGCCTCGGGAAGCACGTTCACTGGACCGAACATCGAGTACTACCGTGTCATGCCGGGACGACCAGTCTCCAAGCTGGTCGCCCCGAACCGGCCCACGGCACAACTCATCGAAAAGGACAGCACGGGCAAGCCAGGGCAACCCACGATCGTCACGGCCGATCGGTTTGAGGATCTGGGCGACACGCTCGTGCTGGGCTGGGGCGATGTGATCATTACCCGGGAAAAGATCGTCGGGCGTTCTGATTCGCTGGCCTTTAACAAGACGACCCAGCTGGCGCGACTGGTTCGCGCCGCGCGCATTCGGAGTGTGGATACGTCGCGGGCGTTTACGCTGAACGGTGACACGATCGACCTGTTCACCACCGACAAGAAACTGGATCGGGTCTTGGCGCTGCACAGCGCGACGGCGACGGCCAAGGATCTGGTGATCAACGCCGAACGCATCGATCTGCGGCTCAAGGAGCAGAAGATTGACGACGCCTACGCGTTCGGAAAAGGGCGTGCGCGGGCAAAGACGCCGCAACAGGATGTCGAGGCCGACTCGATGCGTATCGTGCTCAGCGACCAGCGTCCGCGGGAAGTTCGGGCGATTGGTGGCGCGGAGGCGAAAGGCGTCGCGGATACGCTCAAGATCAAGTCGGCCGATCGGGACATGCTGCGTGGTGACAGCCTCTTCGCCTACTTCGATACCGCCCAACTGGCGACCGACACGAGCAAGCAGACACGAATCAAGGAAATCCGCGCCTTCGGGAACGCCAGTTCGCTCTTTCAGATCGCCTCGAAGCAGGGGCCGACCGCACGGCCGTCGCTGAACTACGTGCGCGGACAGCGCATCTTCGTGCAGTTCGATACGGGCTCGGTACGGGATGTTCGAGTAGATTCCTCAGCATCGGGACTGTATCTCGAACCCGCTTCGGACAGTCTAGCCGACAGTACCGTTCGGAAGACGCCTGCCAAGAAGCCACCGCTCGCCCCCGTCGCCCCGCTACCGGAGCCTCCGGCTCCGATGTCCAGCCCGCTGTCCGCCGCCGTCGTCACTATCTCTCGCCGACCGACATGACCGATTCCGCTGCGCCCACGCCGAGTTCGCTCGAGGAGACCCTCGCGCTGGTCGATCGCGTCGTGCACGGCGATCGGTCGATGGCGTTAGCCCTCGGCGCGGTCATCGAAGCGGCGGACGCGCAGGGGTCAGCCGCACTGCATGCCATCGCCGGCCGCTACATCGAGCAGCATGCCGACGGCCCGCGGCTCCCGATGGACGAAGTCCGCACCCATCTCGCCACGGCGATTCTGCCGCGGCTCGCCGCGGGTGGAGTGCTCGATATTTCGGTGCATGGCTTGTCGTCCCCGGAGTCCACGGTACTTGTCTCGCCGACGCTCTGGACGGTGCTACGCGCGCACCGCGCCGATCTGGCTCGTCAGCTCAACGCGACCGGCGAGCACCCTCGTGTCGGGCGCACGCCTCCGGAAACCGCCAGTCTGCCGGTCACCGGCGACGCGGTGCTGAGCGCCGAGGGGTTGGTGAAAGCCTACGGCGGCCGTCGCGTCGTGAATGATGTCGCGCTGAATGTGGCGCAAGGCGAGATCGTGGGGTTGCTCGGGCCAAACGGTGCAGGCAAGACGACCACGTTCTACATGCTGGTCGGCCTCATCGAGCCGCAGTCGGGACGCATCAAGCTCGACGGGAGGGACATCACCGGCATGCCGATGTATCAGCGCGCGCGCCACGGTATCGGCTACCTGTCGCAGGAACCGTCCATCTTCCGGAAGCTGACCGTCGAGCAGAACATCTTGGCGATTCTCGAAACGCTCCCGCTCTCGGCGGCCGAGCGGAAGGAACGCCTCGAAACATTGCTTGACGAACTCAGCATCAAGCACCTTCGCAGCAGTCGGGCCTTCCAGCTGTCGGGTGGCGAACGCCGTCGCCTGGAGATCACGCGCGCCTTGGTGACGCAGCCGAAATTCATGATGCTCGATGAGCCGTTCGCCGGTGTTGATCCGATCGCGGTGCACGACATCCAGACCATCGTGGCCGGGTTGCGCCACCGGGGTATCGGCGTACTCATCAGTGATCACAATGTCGAGCAGACGCTCGATATTGTGGACCGCGCGTACATCATGTTTGATGGGCAGGTGAAAGTCTCTGGCACGGTTCGTGAGCTGGTGTTCGACGATACCGTTGCCGAGATCTACCTGGGGCCGACGCTCACGGCGCGACTCCGCGCGCGGTTTGCGGAAGCTGATGAAGAGGTGGTGACGTCATGAGGCCGGGTCTCCAACAGAGCACCGGACTCCGCCAGGAGTTGAAAGTCAATCCGCGCCTGTATCAGGCGATGGATTTGCTCTACATGCCCCTGCTCGACCTTCAGCAGCATCTCAAGCAGGAACTCCTGACAAATCCGTTCCTCGATCTCGTCGAGCCGGAGGACGAGGACGACGAATCCGCCGACGTGGACGAAGTGCCGGAAGCGCAGGACCTGGCCGAGCCGGAAGCGGCGGTCGAGTCCGAGCCGGAGAAGACCGGCGACGACGACGTCGATTGGGAAGCGGTGCTTCTGGACGGATTCGAGACCGGCGGTCAGCGGGAAGAGCATGAGCAGCGCGAGTGGTACGAGCCGGTCACGGTCGAGACGAAGCATCTGTCCGACCATCTGACCGAACAGTTGTCGCTGATCGAGATGTCGCCGCGCGAAGCGATTCTGGCGGATGATTTCGTCGGCAATATTTCCGACGATGGCTATCTCGCCTGTCCGCTAGAGGTCATCCAGCGCGGCGTGAACGAGTGGCTCGCGGCGGAGGCGGAAGAGCGCGACGCCGAGGTCACGCCGTTCAACGACGACGACATGCAGTCGATGCTCAAGATCATTCAGGAGCTCGATCCGCCAGGCGTCGGCGCACGCGATCTTCGCGAGTGCCTGCTGCTCCAGCTGCGTGCCGCCGGCCAGCGGGAATCCATGGCGTATCGGCTCGTCGAGGAATCGTTCGAGGAGCTCATCTCAC
>CAMBRJ010000132.1 GCA_945870175.1 Gemmatimonas phototrophica | reverse complement strand
GTGAACCTCGAGAACCTCGGCGTGCCGCCCGATGTCTGGGTCAAGAACTCGCCGATGGACGAAGTGAAGAAGTTCGACCGCGAACTCAAGACCGCGATCGAAGAGGCGCTGCGCATGTTGAAGGACAGCGCGCCGAAGAAGATCACCGGCAACAACTAACCGGCGCGGTTCTTCCTACTGACGCGCCGCGAGGAACCGCCCCGGCGCCGCACCGGTCATGGCGCCATTGCGCATCACCGCCACGCCGCCCACGAGCACGTGCACCACGCCCGTCGCCATACGCGACGGCGCACTCCACGTCGATCGATCAATGATCGTCGTGGCATCGAAGATCGTAATATCGGCAGCCAGTCCTTCCTGCACACGCCCACGGTCGTGGAGCCCTACATACTCCGCTGGGAATGACGTCATCTTGCGCACGGCGTCTTCGAGAGTGAGCACATGCTGCTCCCGCACATATCGACCCAGCACGCGCGGGAATGTCCCAGCGGAACGCGGATGGCCACGCGTTTTCTCTGTGGGATCCACATAGGCGCCATCGCTCGCCACCATGTTCCATGGCTGCACGAGCAGGCCGCGCACATCCACTTCGCGCACGGCACCGAGCGTAACACCCACCGGCTGCTTCGGCGTGAGAATGAGATCGGCCACCAGATCAAACGGATCGACCTTGCGCGCTTTCGCGAGTTCTGAGAGGTACTGCCCCACGAGCGCAGGTTCATCATCGCTCGTGGTGATGCGCATCTGCGAATAGCCGGTCGCCTTGAGCCAGGCGAAGCCGCCATTCACGCCGTTTTCGCTCGCGACTTTCAACAACGCCCGCTGCGCGCGGTCGCGCAGTGCGACGCGCACATCAAAGCCTGGGCGCTTGGCCATATGAGCCGGCACCACCACCAGATCCGCGACATGCGCCGTCGCCGCGCCGTCATAGGGATACTGGTCGGTCACCGCATTCACGCCGCGCGCGCGCGCGGCGTTCACGAGTCCGATCACTTGTGCAAGCAACCCGGCGTTTTCGAGCCCCACCACTTTCTCGTGAGCAATCTTGGGCGAAATGCCGGCACGCTCACCGATTTCGATAGCTTCACGATCCGACGCGATGAGATGATGTCCCGGATCGCGCACATGCGAGTCGTAAATACCACGGAACGGCGTCACTTCTTTCGCCAGTGCCACCACTTCGTCCGTCGTGCCGTACATGCCAGGGTCGTACATAAGGCCGGTGCTCAAGCCCACCGCGCCGAGTTCCATCCCTTCGCGCACCATCGCCTTCATGCGCTTGAGTTCGGCGGCGGTGGGAGCGCGCTGCGCGTGCCCCATCACGGCCTCACGAATACCATTATGGCCAATGTACATCGCCACGTTGGTACCGGACCCATGATGCCGGAGTGAATCGAGGATCATACGCATGTGGAACGGCGCGAAGTAGCCATCCGGCCCGCCCACAATCGTCGTCACCCCCATACGCACCACGCCTTCGTTGAGGCGATTGGGCGTCTTGAACGATTCCTCCAAACTGTGCGAGTGCACGTCGACAAAGCCGGGCGCCACCACGAGTCTCGTGGCGTCAATGCGCGTCGTGGCCGTGGCGCCCTTGAGCGCCCCCGCTGGTGCGATGCGCGTAATCCATCCACCGCGCACGCCGATGTCGCCGGCATAGGCGGGCCTTCCACTGCCGTCCACGATGCGCCCTCCAGAAATCACCACATCGTAGCGTTCGACGGCACGCGGCGCCGTGGCAGGTTGCGCCACGAGCATAAGCGGAGCACCCATGAGGAGTACAGCGAGACGACGCATGAGCATGGGGCTCTACCTACCGAATAACCGACTTGTTGCTTGGCGCGTACATCTCCTTCACGTACCAATAGTTGTCACCGTACGGACGTGCGCGCGGCCAAATCTCGTCGAGCGAGTTGGCGTCGTAGAGCGTACCGCCCTTCATCACATACCGGATATTCGCGGTGTTACGAATGTTCTCGAGCGGGTTTGCGTTGAGAATCATCAAATCGGCGAGTTTTCCAACGGTCACCGAGCCAAGGTCGTTTTCCATGCCGAGAAACATCGCGCCATGCATGGAGGCGATTTCGAGCGCGGTCATGTTTCCGTTCGCCTTGGCGGCCATCCACACATCCCAATGCGACCCAAGGCCAGGCTGCTGCCCGTGTGAACCCACCGCGGAGTAGCCACCGGCGGCAATCACGTCGGCCACCTGCTGCGACATGATATCCTTGGAGTAATCCGTCTCGGGGCGCATCACAAAGCGCCGCGTGTGCGGAATGAGCTGGCGCCAGGGAATCCACTTTCCCTGTTTGGGATCCTGCCACACCGAGCTCTCCTGCCACCAGTATTCCTCGTTCCACGCGCCGAAGCCACTCACGAGCGGCGTGTGCGAGTAGAAGTACTTGGCCTGCCCCAGGAAGGTCGTGATATCGGCGTAGAGCGGCGACTGCACCGTCACATGCTCGCCACCGTTGTGCCCGTCCATCACCATGCCAAGCTTGTAGTTCCAGTCATCGCTGCCTTCTGCCGTGACGCGCAATCCAAGCTCGCGCGCCGCATCCACCGACCACTGCCGCTGCTGGCGCGTGGGCTGCAGGTACTGCTTCAACAATACGGCGCCCCACGTCATGCGGCGACGCAGATCCTTCACCGCGATGTCGCGCGAGCTAATGTCATTCGTCATCCCGCGGTCTCCGGCGGTGAGCGCTTCGGCCACACTGAATATGCGCGGTCCAACCATCTCACCGGCCTCCACCAACTCTGCGGTCGGGAACGCGGCGAGTGAGTTCGTTGACGGGTCGCTCGTGGTGGTCACGCCGTACGCGAGGTAGATGGCCGATTCAAAGTTGTTCTTCGGCATCATCCCCATGTGCTCGCGATGATGATGCGCGTGCATGTCTACCCAGCCTGGGATGATCGTCTTGCCGGAGACATTCACGATTTTGTCTACGCCACTCGTGCTGCAGTTGCCGACGCAGGTGATGCGCCCCGCCTTCACCACAATGGTGCCCTTGTTGATCACCTTCGCGTGATCGAGCGTGACGATACGCGCGTTCGTCAGCGCGATCGAGCCCGCCGGGATCGCCCGCGGCGTGGTGAGCGTCACCGTGATCGTATCCGTATGCTTGCGGGCGACGTCGTACGCGAAGAACCGGTTGGCGCTGGCAAAGTCCACGGTGGTCGCGTTCCGCCAGTGCGGCAACAACCCGCCCTCCGTGCTCACCGGTGTCGCCGAGAACGCACCGCCTCCCTTGGCGATCATCGGCACCTGATCGCCGGCGCCACCAATCGGCATCGGAGCGACATACACGTTCGCGCCCTGCATGAACGAAATCCATCGACCGTCCGGCGAGAGCGCGGCATCGTCGGCATCCTTCACATGGGCGTGCACCTTGCGGTCGGTGCCGTCCAGTCGCACCGACGACACCTCCACGCCAACGGGCGGACGTCCACTGCCGTCGGGCGGACCAAACACCTTGGCTGCTGACCAGTGCACCCGCCCGTCCGGCGCGACCGTCGGCCGGATTTCGGCAAAGCCCATCGGCCCGGCCACCAGCTGTGCGATATCGGTTTCATCGCCCCCCACGGCCGGCATCCGCACGATGTCGAAGTAACCATCTCGGCTCAGCGACGACGCGCGAGCCGTGGCGCCACTTCCGCGCGCCACGACCAGTTGACTGCCATCGGGTGTCCACGCGGGATTCAGATACTCACCCGGTTCCTTCGTGAGGCGCTGCGGTGCGCCGCCCGTCGCCGCTACGCGCCAGAGCGCGCCGCGATTCGTCGCGTCAACAGTCGTAAACGCAATGGTACGCCCATCTGGCGACCACGAGGGTTGAAACTCAAACGGCTCGAAGGTGGCCGTCGTCAAACGACGCGGTGTTCCGGCCGGCAGCGACTGCAGCCAGATGCGCCCAAGTGCCTGGAACGCCAGCGTCTTACCGTCGGGTGCGGCCGTCGCCCATCGAATGAAGCGCGTATCGAACGCGGCGTCGCTAATACGACTCTTCGTCGCCACCTGCTCCGAGATCGTTCGCTGCACGCGCGCCGAGAACGGAATCGTCGCAATCGTTCCAGTGGCCACATCGAGCCGCCGGATCTTGCCGCCCTGATGAATAACAATGGATTTTCCGTCGGACGCCCATCGATACATGGGATACGAACCATTCAACGGAATACTTTCTTCCGAGAGATCCATCTCCACCGGATCCATGATCAGCCGTTCTGTGCCGAGGCGAAGGTCCCGTAGCCACAGCGCGCTGCGCGGTCCGAACTTATTGCCTTTGTATTCCAGTGTGCCATTCGGCACTTTGCGCACGAACGCCAGCCACCGTCCATCTGGACTGGGCTCTGCCCCGTATGCGCCACCGCTGGTCGCGCGGTCTTGCTGCTGCGATTCACCAGAGGTGATGGGCCGCACCACTCCTGTGGCCATTTCGTACCGATGGATCTGCACGGTGCCCTTCAGGACATCGTCTTGACCCCAGAACCCAGTCGGATGTGCCGTGTACGCGTCGTAGTACAGATAACGACCGTCGGCCGTGATCGCTGTACGGAACGGCATCTTTCCCACTTCACCCTTAACGAGCGTGACACCGGTGCCGCCATCCTTGTGAAACATCACGAGGTTGCGTGTGCCAAAACCGGTCAAGCGCGTGGCGATGACGTACTGATTGTCGGCGGTCCACTGTGGAAAGGCGAATCGCACGGCGGGTTCAAGGGCGACCGGTTTCGGGTTGGCGCCATCGATATCCATCACCCACAGGCTGAAATGGCCTTTCCGATCCGAAATGAACGCAATCGACTTTCCGTCGGGCGAAATGCGCGGATGATAGTTTGACGCCACGCCGCTGTTCTGCGTGAGACACTCCGCCGTCCCGCCGCCGGCCGGCATACGATACACCTGACTGGCCAGATCAAACACAATCCACTTGCCGTCAGACGACACATCGACCGACGTCCACGTTCCCTCGGTCGTCGTAAAGTTGATCTCGCGGGTTTTGCCGCGCGCTTTCGTCGCATCCCAGGCCGTATCAGATGGCGCCTGCGCCTGCGCTGCGGTGGGCGCCATGCTCCACGTGAGCAGCGCCAGAGAGGCGAGAAAACCAGTTGAGCGAATACGCATGAACGTGCTCTCGGGAAAGAGTTCGGGAACTACCGCACCTCGTGCTGAGCCGTTGTAACCACGGCGTGGCGCTCTACTACTTCCGCAATGTTTTGAGCATGGCAATCGCGTGCGCGTGGGCGGGCTTGATGGCCAGCGCTTTCTCGAATGCCGCGATCGCCTGCGTTGTGTTTGACGTCGCCATCAGCGCATCGCCGTAGCTCGACCACGCATTGGCACTGGCCGGGTACTGTTCCGTGCCGCTGCGCAACAGCGCGACCGCCTTGATCGTATCGCGCGGCATGGCGAGGTGCCCAAGGAGGTCCAGCATCATCTCGGGCGGGCGCACCGTATAACCCATCTGGTGCGACACCTTGGCGAAATGTGCGGTCAGATACGAGGGGTCGTCGAGCGCGCGGAAGATGTCGGGCTTGTACGCGTCAAAAATGAACCGCATCGCGTCGTATTCCGTGATCAGCGGCACGGACCCGTGATCGTCCCCGCCATAGAACTTGAATCCATAGCGCAGTCCAGATTGGTTCAACGTGCTCACGGTGCTATTGAACTGGGCGATCGATGTATAGTGCACGTTCACCGTCGTGTCGCCCGCTTGCAAAGAGTTGGCCTGGCCAACGAATAGCGTGCGTCCGGCAAAGCCGGGCTTGGAGACCATCGCCGGCGCCCGCCTGAGCAAAACGCGATTGTCCCACCAGAGGCTCGGGTCAATGGCCACATACGCGTTGAACGCCGTGGGCATGGAAAACAGGGCGTCAATCACGGTGATGCCGCCCAAGGAATGCCCCACGAACACGCGATAGGGGGCCGTACGATACGTGCGCTCGACATGCGGCATCAACTCGCCCTGCATAAACTGGAGAAAGCGTGGTCCTCCACCGGTGGTCTTCAACGCGGCCGACACCTTCCCCTCGTAGTCCAGGGCCGCGCGCGTCGGCGTCAAGTCGCGCATGCGGTCTGTGTTCGGAATGGCAACGACAATCATCTCCGGCATCGCGAGCACGGCATTCGGTGCGGAGCTCAAGAACTGCAGCACGCCTGTGATCGAATGGAAGTGCGCATCACCGTCGAGCACGTACAGTACGGGATACTGCTGCGGCAGATACGTGGTGTCGCTGTATGACGGCGGCAGATAGACCAAATACGGACGCTGTTCCTTGAGCGTCCCAGAGTAGATCGAGTCGATCTTGCCAATTTGGATTGTGCCGGCGGCGGGCGCGGACTGGGCCCCCGCAGCAGACGAGAGCGAGAGCACCAGCACGCACACTGCAGCGCGTCCGTTAGCGCGCCACCACCGGCGCAGCGACGACTTGATGATCACGGCACGTACGCTTTCTTTGGCGCAAGATCAATGCCGAGCACGTGCTTTGCAAAGAACTCGTACTCGCGTTTCATCTTGTCGAGCACATGCCCCGGCTCTTGCAGTCCATGCGGCTCGCGCGGATAGAAGACGAGATCTACCGGGACATGGTTCTTCTTGAGTCCCATGTACAATTCCTGTGCCTGCCCAATCGGTACGCGCGTATCCGCTTGTCCGTGCAGAATGATCGTCGGCGTCTTGGCTTGCTTGATGTGCACCATGGCCGAGGCGCGTCGGTAGGCACTTTCATCGTTCCAGGGCTCATCGCCGAAGTAATCCTCGAGCACGGTCTGCAAGTCGTTCGTGGAATACATCGAGTACAAATTGGTGAGGCCGGCACCAACCGAGATCGCCTTGAACCGATTGGTTTGTGTCAGCGTCCACGCGCTCATGAAGCCACCATAGCTCCATCCGGTCTGGGCCAGTTTCGTGGAGTCGGCAATGCCACGCTTCACGAGAGAGTTAAGCCCCGTCTGAATGTCCTGATAGTCGCCATTCCCCCAATCACGGAAGTTGGCGCTGAGGTACTTCTCGCCGTAGCCGCTCGAACCGCGCGGATTGGGCAGGAAGACCACCCATCCGTTGCTCGCGTACAACTGTGCGGGGTTGTACCAGCTGGCGGCAAACGATTCGTCCCACACGCCCGACGGCCCACCGTGAATGATCGCCACGGTCGGATATTTTTTACCGGGCTGATAGCCCACCGGATAGACCACGACCCCTTCGGCCTCCATGCCATCCTTGCTCTTCCAGCGCACCACTTCGCCGGCGCCCATGCGCACGGAGGCCAGCTCGGGATGCAACGTGGTGAGCGCGGTCTGCGCCCAGGGAGCGCCGAGTGGCGAGATATACACCTCATCGGGGGTGTCTATCGCCGTACGCGGAAATGCGATGGTGCGTCCATCCGCTGAGAATGACGGCTCGCTCGCGCCGAACATGCCGGCCGATCCCTTAAGGTCAGACAGCTGCTTCACCGCGCCGCCAGCCACTGGCACCTGATACAGCTCCGTGCGCGTCCGAGTGCTGGCCCAGAAATAGAGCGAGGCGCCGTCCGGC
>CAMBRJ010000131.1 GCA_945870175.1 Gemmatimonas phototrophica | reverse complement strand
TTCCCATCCCGAACACGGTCGTTAAGCCAAGCAGCGCCGATGGTACTCCGGTCGAGAGACCGCGGGAGAGTAGGCCGATGCCGGCACCTTGTGAAGCCCTCGTCACCGATCCGTACGGATCCCGGTGGCGGGGGCTTCTGTGTATTACTAAGCGTCCCTACAGTGCCCCACGCGACGACGGCAGGGCAGCGCGCTGCTTCGCCGCTAACTCGTCGCCGATCTCGACCCCGGCCGACAGCACCAGTGCCATGTCGTCGTCTGTCGTACGGTGATTCACGTGCGCCAATCGGAGCGCGAACCGGCCGCCAAGGCGCGTACTCGATGGGACCGCGATACCGCGCTCCTGCAACCGCAGCAGCAACTCCTCGTTCAAGGCGTTCAGGTCGGCTTCGTCGACGGCGTGCGTACGGTACCGAAAGCACACCACGTTGAGCGGGGCCGGTGCGAGAAGTTCAAGTGACGCGTGCGCGGTCACGGCGTCGGCAAATTCCCGTGCCTGGCGCACGTTCTGGTCGATGATGCGCCCCAGCTTGGCCACGCCATCCGCCTGCAGCTGCATCCACACTTTCAGCGCCTTGAATCCGCGCGTCAGGTCGAGTCCGCGATCTGCGAAATACGCGCCGCCGGCGCTGACGCCGCGGCTCGTTTCGGCGAGGTAGGTCGCCGTCGAACGGAAGGCGTCGTGATTCACGGTCTCGTCCCGCACCAATACGCACGCGCATTCGAACGGCATCGCCCCCCATTTATGTAGATCGAAAGCGACCGAGTCCGCCTGTTCGAGTCCGGCTACCTGATCGCGCACCGATGGCGCAAGCGCCGCCAACGCACCGAACGCGCCGTCGACGTGAAACCAGAGGGACTCCTCGCGACAGAGCTGCGCAATCGCGCGAAGATCGTCCGTCGCACCGGTATTCACCGTGCCCGCCGTCCCCATGACGCAGAAGGGATCAAGCCCCTGCGCCCGATCGCGCTCGAGCATTCGCCGCAGCGCCGCGAGATCCATTTGGTAGTCGGCATTGACCGGCACGCGCTGGAACGCCCGGTCGCCAAGCCCAAGCCATTCGGCCGCTTTGCGCGCCCACCCGTGTGTTTCCACCGATCCGTAGAAGACCAGCGGCTTCGCCGTCGGACCGTCCGGCCACTGCTGGAGCCCGTCGTGGCGCACATTGCCTCCACGGGCGCGCACGGCAGCGTATCTCGCGACACCTAAGGCATGTGTGTTCGCCGCCGTCCCACCGGTCACCAGGAGCCCGCCAGCACCGGGAATCCCCATCAGGGTGGCCAGCCAGCCAACGACTTGCCGTTCCACCAGCGGTGGCGCCTGGTTGAAGCCAGCCAGATGGGGGTTCATGCCAGCGGCGAGCATCTCGGCGAGCATGGCCAAGGGGGTGCCCTGACCCTGCACCCACCCAAAGAAACGCGGATGCCAATTCCCGTTGCCATAGGGCACGATGTGGCTGCGAAAAAGCGCGTAGGCCGCGTCCGCGCCAATGCCGTCGATCGGCGCCGGTTCATCGAACAACCGTCGCGCAAGGGGCGGGAGTTCCTGCCACGCCGGCCGATGCGTCAACGAGGATTGCAGATCGAGCATGTCGTCCAGCATCCGATGACCCAACGCCCGCAGCGCTGCCCACGCGTCGACCGAGGCGGGGTCGAAGGTCTCGGTACCGTCGGTCGGCGCGAGCGTGCGGTCAGGCGAGGAAGCGGTCATTCGGTAATATGGGCCTGCTCGCAATGCGGCGGTACCGTCGTCACACCGCGGAATCGGCATCCTGTGAGGATGCTCGCCCCCTTTCTCCAGGAGTGAATCCGTGACGGTCCCGACTAGCCAGTTTCCCGCTGCTGCCCTTAAGATCAAAGAGATGCCGACGGTCGATCGGCCGCGCGAGCGGCTCCGGAGTCTTGGGGCGCAAGCACTGAGCACCACCGAGTTGATCGCGACGGTGCTCGGCTCCGGAGGAAAAGGCGTGTCGGCGCTGTCCTGTGCGCAACTCGTGCTCGAGCAGGCTGGTGGGTCCCTCGGGCGACTTGGTTCGATGCCGTTAGCGGCGCTCACGCGCGTGCGCGGGGTAGGACGAGCGAGGGCCACGGCGGTTCATGCCGCGCTCGAGCTCGGCCGACGTATGGCCGGTGAGGCGCGTGAAGCGGGGGCGCCGCTCCGTGGCCCCCGCGACGTGGTGGCGGTCTTCGCGCCTCGGTTACAGGATGCACCGGTGGAAGAGTTCCATGTCGCGATCCTCGACGCGCAGCATCGTCTTGAACGCGACGTACTGATCACGAGGGGATTGTTGAACTCATCGCTGGTGCATCCGCGGGAAGTTTTCCGGGAGGCGATCGCCGAGCGGGCGGCGGCGGTGATCTTGGTACACAATCATCCGAGTGGCGACCCGACGCCGTCGGCGGAAGACAAGGCGGTGACGGAACAGTTGGTGGCGGCTGGACGCTTGCTGGATATCCCCGTGCACGACCACATCATCGTGGGACGTGGGCGATACGTGAGCTTTGCGGAGGCAGGTCTGCTGTGACGATGATCGCGCTGCACGAGATGATCCCCGGATTCGGGCCGAGTGCCGATATCTCCTATGATCGGCTCGACCACGAGCTCCTCGTGCGCGCGTACAAGTTCTCCGACGTCGCGCACGCCGGGCAGGTGCGTCATTCCGGCGAACCGTACGTCTCGCACTGCATCGAAGTCGCGCGCATTCTTGCCGACTTGCAGCTCGATACGACGACGGTGGTCAGCGGACTGCTCCACGACATCGTCGAGGACACCGACATCACGATCGAGGATGTCGCGCGCGAGTGCGGATCCGAGATTGCGCAGATCGTCGATGGCCTCACGAAGATTGCGAATCTGCCGCTCTCGTCCCGCGAGGAGCGACAGGTTGAGAACTATCGAAAGCTGCTGCTGTCGATCGCCAAGGATGCCCGTGTCATCCTCATCAAGCTGGCTGATCGACTGCACAACATGCGCACTCTCGACTATCTCGCACCCGAGAAACGGCGACGCATTGCGCAAGAAACGCGCGATCTCTACGCGCCGCTGGCTCACCGCTTCGGTATGGCGAAGGTCCGGTGGGAGCTCGAAGATTTGGCGTTCAAGTATCTCGAGCCTGACGCGTACAAGACGCTCGCGAAACTCGTGGCGGCAAAGCGTGGCGAACGGGAGCAGCTGATCGCGCAGATGCGCGAGCCACTCGAGAAACGGCTCACGGACGCGGGTATTGCCGACGTCGACGTCACGGGCCGGCCGAAGCACTTGTGGTCGATCTACAAGAAGATGCAGCAGCGCGATCGTCCGTATGAGGACATTTACGACCTGTTGGCCATTCGCGTGATCGTGCCGAACGTGCTGGAGTGTTACCACGCGCTCGGCGTGATCCACGATGGATGGACACCGGTGCAGGAGCGCATCAAGGATTACATTGCGCAACCGAAGTCCAACGGCTATCAGTCGCTGCATACGACGGTGTTCGGCCCGGGCCGTCAATTGTTCGAGATCCAGATCCGGACGCGCGACATGCACCGCACCGCCGATTTTGGCATCGCGGCGCACTGGCTGTACAAGGAGTCATCACGCAGCGCGGATGATCTGGATCGACAGCTGGCGTGGTTTCGCCAGGTCCTCGAACTCCAGCTCGATGCCGAGACGCCCGGTGAGTTTCTCGAATTCCTGAAGCTCGATCTGTACCAGGACGAGATCTTCGTGTTCACGCCGACCGGTGATGTCATTCAGCTGCCGAAGGGCGCGACGCCACTCGACTTCGCGTTTTCCGTGCACACGCAGGTCGGCGCGCATTGCGCGGGCGCCAAGGTGAACGGTCGCATCGCACCGCTGTCGCGTGAACTCAAGAATTCGGAAACGGTCGAGATTCTGACCAATCCGAACGCGAAGCCCAGTCGTGACTGGCTGTCGCACGTGCGCACCGGCCGCGCGCGTCACAAGATCCGGCAGATGCTGCGGCTCGAGGAGCGCTCGTCGGCGATGCGCCTGGGGCGCGAAATCATCGAGCGAGAACTGCGCCGTCGGCGGCTGCCGAAGATCGACGACCACGGACTGCAGCCGATCGCGAAGCTGTTGAAGCTCAAGGATGCGACGCACCTCATCGCATCGGTCGGCGCTGGCGACGTGCACGTCATGCAGGTGTTGAAAGCGCTGCACCCGGATCTCGAGACGGCTGAACCGGCCCAAAAGCAGAGCACACTCGAACGCATCGTCGATCGCGTGCGGGGGACGGGGAAGGGCATTCGGATTCAGGGCGCGGATGGCTTGCTCGTGCGCTACTCGCAATGTTGTCAGCCCGTGCCCGGAGATCAGGTCGTCGGCTATGTCACCCGCGGACGCGGCGTGAGCATCCACCGCGGGGATTGTCCGAACCTGCTCTTGCTGGCGCACGAGCCAGAACGACGCCTCGACATCGATTGGCACGAAATGGCGGGCGAGCGATTCATCGTGCGCCTCGCGATGGAGGGGACCGACCGACGCGGGCTCTACGCCGACGTCGCGGCGGCGGTCAGTGCGACGGGCACCGACATCAAGAGTCTCGAGCTGAAGACGACCGATGGTCGAGTGACGGGATCGGCCATGGTCGAGGTCGAGAACTTGGCGCACCTGGAGCGCATCATGAAGGCGGCCCGTCGCGTGAAGGGCATCGCGGCGGTGTCGCGACGCGAGAAGATTACGGCGGAGGAATAGGCGACGGTCTCGACCGGCGAGCGGATTGCGTGCCCCCGAATAAAAGCCGATCTCGCTATATTGCGGTCATGGCAGCCCCATTCCGACTTCAAAGTCCCTTCGCCCCGGCTGGTGATCAGCCGCGCGCGATCATCGAGTTGTCCAAGGGGCTCGCGCGCGGTGACCGCTTTCAGACGCTGCTCGGCGTGACCGGCTCCGGGAAGACGATGACGATGGCGAACGTCATCGCGCAGTGGGGACGACCGACCCTCGTGTTGTCGCACAACAAGACGTTGGCCGCGCAGTTGTACGGCGAGCTCAAGTCGTTCTTCCCGACGAATGCGGTCGAGTACTTCATCTCGTACTACGACTACTATCAGCCGGAGGCGTACGTTCCCTCGAGTGACACGTTCATCGAGAAAGACGCCAGCATCAATGAGGATATCGATCGCCTCCGCCTGCGTGCGACGTCGTCTCTGATGGAGCGTGACGACGTGGTCATTGTGTCGACCGTGTCCGCGATTTACGGCCTCGGCGATCCGGTGTCGTA
This sequence comes from Gemmatimonas phototrophica, assembly GCA_945870175.1. Lineage (GTDB taxonomy): Bacteria > Gemmatimonadota > Gemmatimonadetes > Gemmatimonadales > Gemmatimonadaceae > Gemmatimonas > Gemmatimonas phototrophica_A. The sequence continues at coordinate 2,335 of CAMBRJ010000131.1, read as the reverse complement.
CCGCGAACGAATGGTCGCCCTCTCGCGTGGCCAGCAAATCGCGCGTGATGATATTCTCCGCGCATTGGTCGGCATTCAGTATCTACGCAACGATGTCGCGTTCGATCGGGGCACGTTCCGCGTGCGGGGCGATACGGTGGAGATCTATCCGGCCTACGAGGAGCAGGCGGTGCGACTCGAGCTCTGGGGCGACGAAATCGAGCGCATTTCGAAGATCGACCCGCTCACGGGCGAAACGATCTCGACGCTCGAGCGGATGGCGATCTATCCGGCGAAGCACTTCATCACGAACCGCCCCACGATCGAGCGGGCGAGTATTGCGATTCGTGAGGAGCTGGCGGAGCGGCTGGCCGAGTTGCGCATGCAGGGCAAACTGCTGGAAGCGCAGCGGCTCGATCAGCGCACGAATTTCGACCTCGAGATGCTCGCGGAGATCGGCACCTGCGCCGGCATCGAAAACTATTCCCGACACATCAGCGGCCGTCAGGCCGGTGAGCGTCCGGCGTGTCTGCTCGACTACTTTCCCGACGATTACCTCGTGGTCGTCGACGAGTCACACGTGTCGCTGCCGCAGATCCGGGGGATGTACAACGGCGATCGCGCGCGCAAGCTCACGCTGGTCGACTACGGGTTCCGCTTACCCAGTGCACTCGACAATCGACCCCTGGTGTTCGACGAATTCATGCAGCTGGTGCCTCGGCTCGTCAACGTCTCGGCGACGCCCGGAGAGCTCGAGTTGCAGCTGTCCGAGGGTGTGGTCGTCGAGCAGGTCATCAGGCCCACGGGGCTGCTCGACCCGATCCTGGAGATCCGCCCGGTCAAGGGACAGGTGGACGATCTCCTGCACGAGATTCGCCTGCGGGAACGCAAGGGCGAACGCGTGCTGGTCACGACGCTCACCAAGCGCATGTCGGAGGACCTCACCGATTATCTGCAGCAGATGGGTGTTCGGGTGCGCTACATGCATTCGGACATTGACGCCATCGAGCGTATGGAAATCGTGCGCGGGTTGCGACTCGGCGAGTTCGATGTCCTGATCGGGATCAACCTGTTGCGCGAAGGGCTCGACATGCCAGAGGTCTCGCTGGTGGCGATCCTTGATGCCGACCAGGAAGGTTTTCTGCGCAGCGATCGCTCCTTGATCCAGACCATCGGTCGCGCGGCGCGCCATTTGAACGGGAGAGCCATCCTCTACGCCGATCGGATCACGGGCTCGATGCAGCGAGCTATCGGCGAAACGGATCGTCGTCGGACGATCCAGCGCGAACACAACGAGAAGCACGGGATCACACCGCACGGCGTCCTCAAGAGCGTCGATGACGTTCGGTTGATCACCCGTGTGGCCGATGCCCGCACGCCGCACGAACCGGTCGCGCCGACCACCAAGCGCCTCGGCGCGGAGAGCGCGCCGCGATCGCGCGAGGATTTGCAGACGCTCGTTGGCGAACTGGAAGTCGCGATGCGCGAAGCCGCGATCGCGCTCGACTTCGAGGCGGCGGCCCGACTGCGCGATCAACTGTTCGAAGTGCGCACCGCGCTCGGCGAGAAGCCGGAACAGGCGCGCGGCAATACGGCCGCCCCCAAGCGACCGCCGGGCAGTGCGCCGATGCGGCGTGCCGGCGGCAAGCGTGGCCGCTGATTCGCTGGGGTACCTGCTTGGGCGAGGCGCTCCGCGCGCGCCCGATCGGAAGGCGCTGGAGGCGTGGGGGCGCGCCCTTGGGGCGGTGCTGCCACGCCCCGTCGTCATTACGCTTGAAGGCGAGCTGGGCGCGGGCAAGACTACACTGGTGCGGGCGATCTGCATCGGCATCGGGGTGTCGGCCATCGAGGCTGTGACGAGTCCGACGTTTTCGATTATTCAGCAGTATGACGCGCTGCGCGGACCGGTCATTCATGCCGACCTGTATCGGTTACGGTCGGACGCGGAGCTTGAGCTGCTTGGCTGGGACGAGCTGGTTGATCGTGCTGCCGTCTTGTTGGTGGAGTGGCCAGATCGCGCCGTCAATACGTTGCCTCGTGACACCATTCACGTGGTGCTGGCTCATGATCCGGAGAATGCTGATCGGCGGCTGCTGCGCATTCACGCGCCGACCGTACGCTGATCCTCGCCGGGCGGGGATGCCCTCGCGCGGGCCACGCGGGTGTCGCGTGTTCGCGCCGTGGGGCTGGGGCCGGAGTGGCGGGCGCGCTAGACTCTAGGTATGCCCGCACCTTTGCTGCCCCCAACGACGCCCGCGACACCGGTCGCGCTCCTTCTGGTGCTTGAGGCCTCGACGACCGCTGGCTCGGTGGCTTTGATCGCTGATGGGGCTCGCGTGTCCGTACGATCGGTGAC
>CAMBRJ010000130.1 GCA_945870175.1 Gemmatimonas phototrophica | reverse complement strand
GTTACGCCGATCGCCGAACGTATCGAGCAGCACCTCAAAGTCGTCCTGATCCTCTTCCTTGAAGTCCTTCTTGATGTCCGTGACCAGCATCAACTCGGGGTGCGAGTCATGCATCTTCGCGGCGATGTACAGATTGCCATCGTCGAATGCCACCCAGACTTCGGTGGCCTCGGTCGCCGGCTGTCCGGTCAGTGGCTCGCTCTGAATGAAGTCAGCGGCGGGTATGGCCGTCGTCCACACCGGCTCATCGAGTACGCCGTCAAGTCGAATGGGTCCGCCCGTTTTCACGGCACGGACTTCACGGCGCGTCTCCGGTACGGACTTCTGGCCGCGCGAGGCAACGAGAGGCGATGACTGCGCGTGAACGTGGCCAGGGGACAACGTGAGCACGGTGCCAAGCACGGTACCGAGCATGGTGCTCGCGAGACGTCGGGCGGTGAGAAGCTTCACTGGCGCAGAACTCCAAGGAACGAGACATCCCCATCGAAGGTCACGGCGCGCGGATTGGCCGTGAGCGTGATGGGTACGGTAATCGTCGACGTACTCTGCGCCGGCACCGTGAGGCGCAGCCGCTTGACCGCACCGCTCGCCGTGATGACGTCGACCGCGAGCAACAGCCGATACGGTGCAAAACGGCCGCCTTGCTGTACGGTGACGCTGAGACGACGGGCCTTCGCGTTCCACGACCACGACGCATCCACCTCGGCATACCCGGGACGGCGCATCCACTGGTCGAAGAACCAGCCCAGCGGACGGCCCGACGATCGCTCGAACGCCCGCTCCAGATCCGCCGTGAGCGCGTTCCCGTGTCGATGCGCCGCATAATACGAACGGATCCCGCGAAAGAACGCCGAGTCGCCGATCTCGCGTCGCAGCAGGTGCAACGTGAAGCCGGCCTTCTCGTACACATTGGTGTTGAGCACCTTCGCGAGATCATCGAGCGTGGTGTCGATCACCGCCTTCTCGCCGGTGATCGGCGACGTGAGCGTCCGCGAACGGATGCGGCGCATGTCGTCCAGGAAGGCACTGTCCCCGTGCGCGTGCTCCGTCCACAGTGCCGCGAAGTACGTGGCAAACCCCTCGGAGAGCCACACGTGCGGCCATTCACGTTCGGTGACGGCATCGCCAAACCATTGATGCGCCGTTTCATGCGCAATCAGAGACTCACCCGGCGACCCCGGCTTGAACAACCGTTCGTCGTAGAAGATCGCGCCGGCATTCTCCATGCCGCCGAAGCGCGTCGACGAGGCGACATGGGCCAATTGCTCGTACGGGAAGGGTCCCACCAGCGTTGAAAAGAACGCCACGATGTCGCCGGCGCGCGCAAAGCTGCCGGGCATCGCGGCCCGACGGCTCGGGCTCGTCCACACCGATTGGCGCACGCAGCCGGCCCGTTCGGCGAGGTTGCAGGCGGTCTCGCCCAGTTCGAGCACGGCAAACGGCGATACGCCGATCACCATGAGGCCTGTATAAATCGGACGCGCCGTCCGCCAGTGCGTGCGGACCAGCCGCGAGCCAGCCGCACCAACCTCCGGCGTCTCCTCTACCAACGCGCCGTTGGCGATCACCCGATGCGTGGACGGCGCGCGCACGATCCAGTCCACGAGCGCCTTGTCCGACGGATGATCGACCGTCGCGAGCCACTGGCGCGCGCGGTCGGGAAAGTTGTCACCGAAGGCTGTCCAGCCGAGCAGCGTGTCGCGGCGCACGATGAGGCCATCGGTGGGCAGGCCGCGGTAGAACACCGCGACGCGCACCGTGTCGTTGCTGCCGCTTGGCAACGCCACCCGCACGCTGTCACCCGGGCGCGTGAACGCCACCCGCGCACCATTCACGCGCGTAGAGTCCACCTGCATGCTCGCCGCCAGATCGAGTGCGAGCGACATCGCATTGCGCCGCAACGCCGTGGTGGTCGCGGCGAAGCGGATCGTATCCGGCCAGGCGCGGGCCGGAAAATCGACGCGGAACTCATAGTGCAGCACATCGACGCCGGCACGGCGCGCACCGGTACGACTGGGCGATTCCTGCACGCCCAGAACGGAGGCCAGCACGAACGGCACCAGTACGAATCGCGCCAGCAGCGTCGGTACGGTCAATCCACGAGATGGAAAAGGCATCCGGCCATGCTAGGTCGCCACGGCACAGCCGGCAAGGCCACCGCTACCGCCAGATCTCTTCCACCCGGACCGGCCCCTCCGCCGAGGGGACATCCAGCCAGTCGGCCGAGTAGAGATCATCACCCGGGACCGTACCCGGCACGCGCGCACCCGACTGGGCCAACTGGTTCCAATCCGGTGGCACACGCCCCAGCAGATGTCGCACGAAGTAATCGTTGCGTGCCCGGTTGCCGTAGGTCCCACCGTTGGTGTGTCCCGCGCCCGGCAAGAACAGGAAGTCGTATTGCTTGTTGGCCTTCACCAACGCGTTGATGACTTGCATGGTGCTTTGGGGATCGACATTCGTGTCCATCTCACCAACCACCAGCAACAGGTGGCCCTGCAGTGAAGAGGCATGATCCACGTTCGACGAGGCCGCGTACTCGGGGCCTACGGGATACCCCATCCATTGTTCATTCCAGGAAATCTTGTCCATCCGATTGTCGTGACAGCCCGCCGCTGACACCGCAACCTTGTAGAACTCCGGGTGGAAGAGCAGCGCACCCGTCGAGTTCTGTCCACCCGCGGATGTCCCGTAAATCCCCACCCGCGTGATATCGTAGGAGGCGTATTGTGCAGCGGCGGCCTGGTGCCACCGAATGCGATCGGGAAAGCCGGCGTCGGCAATGTTCTTCCACGCCACGTTGTGAAACGCCTTCGAACGCTGTGCCGTCCCCATGCCGTCCATCTGCACCACGATGAATCCCAGTTCCGCCAACGCTTGCATACTCCCCTGGGCGCTGAACGCCTTCGGGACGAAGTGGTCGTGGGGGCCGGCGTAGATGTACTCGATAACGGGATACTTCTTGGCGGGGTCAAACTGGGTCGGGCGAACGATCAATCCCCAAATGTCGGTGGTCCCGTCGCGTCCCTTGGCCGCGAACACCTCGGGGCGACGCCACCCCGACTGCTCCGCCAGTGTTATGTCGGTTCGCTCCAACTCCACGAGCTTCGACTGATCGCGTGCGCGACGGAGTTCCATGACCGGCGGCTGATCTACCCGTGACCATGTATCCACGTAGTACTCGCGACTGGGCGACCAACTCAGCGTGTGCGTGCCGTCGCCCTGCGTGAGCGCCACGAGGCCGGTGCCGTCAAAGTTGATGCGGTACGCGTGTATCAGATACGGATCCTTTCCGGCGTACATGCCGCTGGCCCGAAAGTAGATCTGTCGCTTCGGCGCATCGACGGTATCAACACCGCGCACCACCCATGTGCCTTTCGTGACCTGGTTCTTCACCCGACCCGTGATCCCATCGTAGAGCCAGAGATGCTTCCACCCGTCACGCTCGGACATCCACAGCATGTCGGCGCCGTCGTTCACGTCCTGCCGCCACACGGTGGAGTAGTTGCTGACGAACGTGGCTTCACGCTCGTCGATCAGCACACGCGCGGCGCCGGTGGTGGCGTGCATCTCCAGCACTTGGTAGCGCTGGTGGCCGCGCTCATTGTACTCGAACGTGAACGCGCGGCTGTCCGCGCGCCATTGCGGCCGTCGCAGGTCGTATGCGTGCGGCAACAGCGCGGGATCAAGACGAAACTGCTGCTTGCTCTCCACCGCGAAGAGCGCCGGCAGCTGGCGATCACGCGGATCGCCTGGCTTTTCGTAGAGTCGCGTGGTCAGCTTGGGTTGGACTTGATCCGTCGGCGACGATTCAATGTACGGAATCATGCGGCGATAGCCGGAGCGTACGCGAAACGCCGCCAGTTTCTTGGAATCCGGCGACCAGCGGATAGAGCTGAGCGTGTAGGCGTCGCCTTCCATGCCATCGTAGCTCAGCATGATCGGCTCGGTGGCGCCAATGGTCCGCACGGCAATGTTGTAATTGACCACCAGGGCTTCCGACGTGCCGTTGGGGGCGCGCACGGGAGCCGTGGCGCCATTCCCATCGCGTGGGCCCGCGGCCGTAGCCGCGGCGGGGGCGGCGGCAACAGCTGGTCCGGTGCGCGCACAGGCATAGACCACGAGATCGCAGCGGTACCCACTGGAGTCGCGATTGAATGTGAGGGACGCGACATCAACGGCCACGCGCACGTTCGCGGTGGAGGCCGTGAAGGGTAAGGAAGACCCCGTAAACGTCGCTCCCGTGACGGCGGACACCGCCACGGCGAGTCGCTCGTGGTCAAAGAGTGCGGTTTTTGCCAACGTGGCGGCATCGACGACGTGCCACCGACTGCCACCCGTCACCGATGTGCGGTACCAGAAGCGCGACGTCGCGCCAAGCCATTCGGGCGTCGAGGGCATGCCAACAAACAGCGGGTTCAGACGGGCCGAAATGGAATCGGCGCGTTGATAGTCGGCGAGTGTGCCTTGGCCGTGCACCGTGGCGAACGGCAGTACGCTGGCCAGCGTGGCGGCGCGGAGAAGACGCATTGGCATGACGGGCTCTTTAGAGAGGCGGCGCAAGGAATCTGAGCGCGGTCAAGCATGCGGCGCGGCGCGGCGCAAGGCAAGTCGGCGCCGCTCCTCTCCCTCACCACGCCCGTTCCGCCCCCGTCCAGTCCAGGAAGCTTCCCGTCTTCTCGCGCGGCAACCGCTCCATCTGACTCAGCAACCCCAGCGCCGCTTCATCGATCGGCACGCGGAACGCCGGGCCATCGGGCGTGGTCGCGAAGTGCCCGGGGTTGCCTAGCATCAGCACGATGCGCTCCATGCTCAAGTCATGCGCCAGCGCACGCATGACCATGTGCAGCGCCGCGCTGCTCGCGCAGGTGGCGTAGTCCCCGCCCTGCGTCTTGCCGGCGAGCGAGCCGAGCCAGCTGCTCACCACCAGCACCCGCGCCCCGTCACGAGTGGCAAGAAACGGCAACAGCGTGCGCACCAACAGCAGCGGCGCCACGGCGTGCCGCCGGTAGTGCTCCGTCAGTCCGGTCCCCGACAGCGTCGACAACAGCTCGTCGCGTTCCGTATCGGCCAGCTTTTCGTGCTGCCCCGGCTCGGCCGGCGCGATGATCAGCTGATCGAGCGTGTCGGTGAGGCTCTCCAACACCGGCACCGCGTCGGCCACCAACGACGCATCGGCGGGGTCGAGCGCGATGAGCTCCAGTCCACCGTACTCGGCGCGCAGATCGGCCAGCACCGGCACGCGCGCCGGATTGCGGGCCGCCGCGTAGACCTTGTCGCCGCGAATCAGGCACTGACGCACCAGCTCCACGCCGAGTGGCCGCGCCGCGCCAGTAATCAGGGTGCGCCGCGGCGACGCCATCGCGTGCATGGCGGCCCCCGTCACGAGGCACCTCCGCGCGTCGTCCGCAGTACCGCTTCGACCGCGCTCACCGTGGCATCGATCTCGATGGGGCGATTGGCGCGGGCGTAGTCTTCACGTTGATGCAGCTCCACCAGCATGCCGGGATCCTTGAGCACGTGTCCGGTGAGCACCGCAACCACGGTGTCACCTGCACCGATGATACCGTCCCGCACCAACTGGCGCACGCCGGCCACACTGGCCGCGCTGGCCGGCTCGCAGCCCACGCCGGCCCCATCGATCGTCACCTTGGCATCGATGATCTCGTCGTCAGTGGCTGAAATCACCAGGCCGTCAGTCTCGCGAATCGCCCGTACGGCGCGATCCCACGACGCCGGGTCGCCGATGCGAATGGCCGTCGCAATCGTTTCCGCCTGCACCGTGTAGCGGGTCACGAACTCCTCACGGAAGGCCCGCGCGAACGGTGCCGCGCCCGCCGCCTGCACGCTCACGAGGCGCGGCATCTTCGTGATGAGCCCCAGCGCCTTCGCTTCCCGCAGCGCCTTCCCGAACGCCGCGGTATTCCCCAGGTTGCCAGCCGGCAGCACGATGAAGTCGGGCGCGTTCCAACCGAGTTGCTGTAGCATCTCGAAGACGATGGTCTTCTGCCCCTCCACCCGCCACGGGTTGATCGAGTTGAGCAAGTAGATCCCGAGCTCCCGCGACGCCTGCTGTACCAACCGCAGGCATTCGTCGAAGTCGCCCTTTACCAGGAGCGTGCGCGCGCCGTATGACAGCGTTTGCGCCAACTTACCGAGCGCAATTTTGCCGGCCGGTACGAATACGAGTCCGGGAATGCCGGCCTGCGCCGCGTACGACGCCAGCGCCGCCGACGTATTGCCAGTGCTGGCACACGCCACCGCGCTCGCGCCAATACGCACCGCCTGCGTCGTTCCGACGGTCATGCCCCGGTCCTTGAACGAGCCCGTGGGATTGTGTCCCTCATGCTTGATCAGCAGTCCGTCGCACCCAGTGTACTTCGAGATCGCCGCCCGTGACAACAGGGGCGTGTTCCCCTCGGGGTGACTCACAATGGCCTCACCCGCCCCGGGCATCACGATCGACTCGAAGCGCCACACCCCCGACGCATGCCCCATCGGCATCGCGCAGCAGTGCTGCGAGAAACGGTGCTTGATGGCGTTGGCCGACAGCGGCGCGTCGAATTCATCGACCGGTGCGCGATGAATGATCTCCAGCAGCCCACCACACGACGGGCAATCCGGCGCGGCGTCGAGTGGCGACAGCAGCTGCCCGCACGCGGCGCATCGCTGCACGCTGCGTTCGGCACCGACCGGTAGCCCGGTCACGCCCGCTGGCATGAATACGGCGTCGGTCGGCAATGGATGAAGCATTGGCGTGGTCATGACGGCGTGAGCTGAAGGATGTCGTTGAGCACACCGGCGGCCGTGACGGCCGGACCGGCGCCAGGCCCGGTGATCACGAGCGGATGCTCACGATAACGCATGGTGGTGAAGACGATCTGATTATCGGTGCCGCGCAAACCCGCCAGCGGATGCGTGAGCGGCACCGCACGCAGCCCCACCTCGACTTTCCTCGGCGAGGCGTTCAACACATAGCGCAACACGCGCCCCTGCTTGGTGGCCGCCGCGAAACGCTCAGCCCACGCCGCGTCCTGCCGCGACAACGTCGCCAGGAACGTCGGCAGGGGCATCTTCCGATACGCCGCCGGCACCAGCGACTCCACGGTCACGTCGGTCAGATCACCGCCAAATCCCATCATGCGCGCCAGGATCAAGGCCTTCCGCGCCACATCCATCCCGGACAAATCGTCACGCGGATCGGGCTCGGTGAAGCCGCGCGACATCGCATCCCGCAGTGACTCGCTGAAGGCGCGGCCCTTGCCGATTTCGGTCAGCAGGAAGCCGAGCGTACCCGACGTGCATCCCTCAATGCGCAGCACTTTGTCGCCCGTTTCCACGAGTTTCGCGTAGCTGTCCATCACGGGCAGGCCGGCGCCCACGGTGGTTTCATGCAACAGCCGCGAGCCGTGCTTGGCCGCCAGCGCCCGAAGCGACTCCACCTCAGCGCGAGGCGCCGACAACGGACGCTTATTGGCCATCACGATATCCATATTGGCCACGATCGCCGCGCGAATCGCCGGCAAAGTTTCGTGCGCCGTGACATCCACCAGCACCGGAC
>CAMBRJ010000129.1 GCA_945870175.1 Gemmatimonas phototrophica | reverse complement strand
CGGCAAGCCGGCGAAGGGCATGGGCATTTTCATCGGCAACCGACTCGCCGTGTACTACACCTATTCCGCCGACCTCGGCAACGGATGGGAAGACGTGGGCACCTATCCCGATCCGCCGATGCTCCACGAACAGGCCATCCGCATGGGCGTGAATCTGTTTACCTACGCGGTGACGAGCCGGGTGACGCCATGACCGCTCCGGCGCTCCGGACCACCGCGCGGACGTCGGACACACTCGACGCGAGACTCGCCCGCGAACAGTCCACGTTGCGGGCCCGCTCCATGGCCGCCGTGGTGCTGGCCGTCATCGGCGTCATCGCGCTGGCGTTGGTGGCCAGTGCGTGGCTGATGGCCAATGGACGATGGATGACGTTGCCGCGCGCCGTGCCGATCGCCATGTGGGTTGGCGCCTTCGCCGCGGCCGCTGGGCTCGTGTGGGCGCTGCGCAAGCGCGACGCCGATGTGTTGTCACTCACGTCGCTGGCCGCCGCGATCGAACGCGAGCAGGAGCTGCGCGCGGGTTCACTGCGCGGTGCGCTGGAAGTGGCCGGGTCCGGCGTGCTGGGCGCGCGCGCGTCGCAGGATGTGGCGCGCCGCTTGGCGCCCGGTGCGTTGGCGCCGCAGGTCGCGCAGCGTCTCGGCCGTGCCGTGACCGTGGCCGGCGTGTTGGCCGCGATCACGGTGGGCACGTTGTCGTGGTCGGCTCGCCACGCACCCGATGGCTTTGCCGCCACGGTGCATCCGGTGCGCGCCTGGCGCGGCACGCTGTTGCCGGCGCTGGGCTTCGAGAAACTTCCCACGCTCGTCCCGCGTGGCATGCCCGTGTCGTTGCGTGTGCGCGCCGAAGGTCGCAATAGTGTGACCGTCTCGCGTCGTGCCGAAGGGGAGGCGTGGCGCGATACCACGCTCACCGTGCGCGCTGACGGACTCGCCACGCTGGCGCTCGGCGCCGTGTCGGCACCGATCACCGTACGCGTGAACGACGGCCGCGCGCCGGAATTGAACGGCATCATCACGGTGGCCGACCGCGGCTGGATCGGCGATGTCGCGCTGTTCGCCGACTATCCGGCGTATCTCGGTCGTACCGACGAATCGATGGAGCCGGTGCCGCCGCTGCGGGTCCCGCGTGGCACGCGCGTGCGCGTGACCGCGATGCTGCGCGGCGGCGCGCGTGATGCGATGCTGACCGATGGTCGTGATACCGTCCGGTTCCCGGCGTCGGTGAACGGAGAGGCGGTATCGGCCATTCTCCCGCTCGACCACGACGGCAGCTGGAGCTGGATCGCGTCGGCCACGCCGCAGGCCGATGCCGCGACGCTGCCCCCCGAACTCCCCGACGCGCTGGCCTTTACGGTGGTGCCGGACAAGCGACCGGACGTCTCGATCGTGTCGCCGGTATCCGATACCGCCATCGGTCCGACCGGTATCGTGCCGGTGTACATCGACGCCAGTGACGATCACGGCGTGAGCAACGTGTCCCTTCAGGTGTGGCGCGAAAGCGCTGGCGCCACCGGTGCGGTGACGCGCGAGCGTATCGATGTGGCGTCGCCCGCCTCGCCACTGTTCGAAGGGGGCGTGTCGATTGCACTGGACGGCCGCAAGCTTGAGCCGGGTGATCGGTTGCATGTGACCGCGATCGCCACCGACGATTCGCCGTGGCGTCAGACCACCGTCAGCGCTGAAGTGTTGTTGCGTGTGCCGAGTCTCACCGAGCAACGCGCGATGGCGCGCGCGCTGGCCGATTCGCTGGCGGCGCAGGCGCAGCGGTTGGCGCAGCAGGAAAAGCGATTGCAGCAGAACACCGACAACGCGGCGCGCAATCGCGATCTCAAGGGCGGTGGCACGTCGGAAGAGGCCAAGGCCAACGGCACCGCGAAGAGTGAAGGCGGCAAGAGTCAGTCGATGAGCTTCTCGGCGGCGGAAAAGGCGAAGCAACTGGCACGCGATCAGCTGCAGCTGGGCGCTAAGGTGGATTCGCTGCGACAGAACGCGAAGGAACTCGAGTCGCGCTTGAAGAACGCGAACGCGCTCGATACGGCGCTGGCGTCGCGCATGAAGGACATCCAGAAGATGCTGCGGGATGCGATGACCCCCGAGATGCAGAAGCAGCTCGAGGAGCTCAACAAGAATTCCGAACGGCTCAGCGGCACGGAAGCGCAGAAGTCGATGCAGCAGCTGGGCGAGCAGCAGAAGCAGATGCGCGAGCAGTTGGAGAAGAGCGCGGAGATGCTGAAGCGCGCCGCGCTTGAGGGCGCGATGCAGACGCTGCGCGACGATGCCACGGACTTGGCAAAAGCGCAGAAGCAGACGGCCGACCGTATGGACGGGCGTCCGGGAGAAAGTCGGGAAGGCGAAGGCGCGCCCTCCAATCCGAAGGAGCTGGCCGATCGGGCCCGTGAACTCGAGCGTGAAGTGCAGGCGTTGGCCAAGCGTTTGGAAGAGGCAGGTGCCAAGCCGGGTGCCTCGAAGACGCGCGCCGCGCAGCCGCTGGTGAATCAGGCCGCCGAGGCGATGCAAAAGGCGGCGCAGGCTGCGGCGCAGAAGCAGGCCGGCGAGCAAGGCGACGCCAAGGCGGGTGAGAAGGGTGAGGCGAAGCCGGGTGAGAAGCCGGGCGAGAAGGATCCGAACGCGGCAGGTAAGGAGCCCGGTCAAGAGGGCGCTGCCGGCCAGAAGCAGCCAGGTGGTGAGCCGAAGCCGGGCGCCGAGAAGTCGGGCGCGCAGCCCAACGGTCAGCAGGGGCAGCAAGGCACACCGAAGCCTGGACAACAGGGGCAGAGCCAGCAGGGCGGCAAGCCGCAGGCCGGTCAGCAAGGCCAGCAGCCGGGCGGCCAGCAGCAAGGCGGCCCGCCACAGGGGGGCGAGCCGCAGGCTGGCCAGCAGGGCAACCCCGGTGATCAGGCCCGCAAGGCGGCCGACGCGATGGACAAGGCCGCCCAGCAGCTCTCGGCCGCGCGCGATGCCCAGGTCGACGCGTGGAAGACTGAGCTCTCGAGCGAACTCGATCAGTCGATCAACGAAACGATGCAATTGGCGCGTCAGCAGTCGGAGCTCGAGCAGAAGGCCCGTCAACAAGGCGCGCAGGGTATGCAAGGCGAACAGAGCGCACTGCAGCAGGGCGTGCAGCAGGCGGCCGAACGGCTCGAGAAGGCCGGGCGCAGTTCCTCATTGCTGTCGCAGCGTTCGCAGAAGGCGATGGGCGAAGCACAGCGTCGCGTGGAGCAGGCCACGCAGCAAATGCAGCAGTCGGGGCAGCCCGGCGGCAGCGAGCAGGCGCAGAACGCGATGAAGGATGCCAGCGAAGCGCTCAATCAGGCGCTGTCGTCGCTGGTGCGCGATCGCGAGAAGATGAACGGCGCACAGTCGGCGTCGGGCTTCACGGAAATGATGGAGCAGCTCAAGCAGCTCGCGCAGCAGCAGGGCCAACTCAACGGCCAGATGCAGGGGCTCAATATGCTCCCCGGCGGTGCCAAGGGTGACGCGGCGCGCCAGCAGTCGCGCGTGTTGGCCAAGCAGCAGCGTGACGTCGCGCGCTCGTTGACCGACGTGTCGGATGCCGACCAGACCGGTCGCATGGATGCGTTGGCCAAGGAAGCGCAAACGTTGTCGCAGCAGATCGAACGCAACGGCATCGATCCCGCGGTCGCCGCGCGTCAGGCGCAGCTGTATCGCCGACTGCTCGACGCCGGCCGATTCCTCGAGCAGGACGAGCGCGACGATCAGGGCCCGCGCGAAGCCAAGGCGGCCAACGGCAACGGCGCGTCGGGGCGCGTTGATGGTGCACAGTCGGGTAAGGCGGCCAACAAGTTCGCGCCGCCCACGTGGAACGAACTGCGCGGGCTGGGTCCCGACGAGCGGCGCATCGTGATCGAGTACTTCCGCAAGCTCAATGGCACGACGCCGCCGTAAGGTGCTCGTGCATCGTTCCGTATCGCGCTGCCTGTCGTGGGCGTTGGCGCTCGGCGCCCTGTCGATCGCGGCTACGCCCGCGCACGCGCAGGGCGGCGTCCGTCCGCCCGCCACGCGAGTCGATTCGGCCGACGCGCTGAGCACCGCGCTTGATGCCGAGGACAAGGGCGAGCTGAAGAAGGCAGCTGTCGCGTATCGCGAAGTGCTACAGCGCGCGCTCATTCCCGGCAACTCCGACGGCGACAAGGTGGCGTTGTCGCTGCTGGGGCTCGAGCGCGTGTGGGCCGAGCTCGGCATGCGCGATTCCATCATCCCAGTGGCGCAACGCGTCGTACAGTTGCGTCCCACCGATCCGGTGGCGCGCAGCATCCAACTGCGCGCGCTGGTCAGCATCGGGCGCGATGACGAAGCACGCATCGCGTTCACCTCATGGCGTCGTGCCGCGGGTAATGACGGCGCGCCGTTTCGCGAGTATGCGCGGCTGCTGCTGCAACAGGGACGCGCGCAGGCCGCCGACTCCGTACTCGGGGAAGCGGGCCGACTCCTGGGTGCCGGCGGTGCGCTCTCCGGTGAAGTGGCGCAGCTTCACGTGGCCCTCGGTCGATGGCACGCGGCCGCGATGGCGTTCCGCGAGGCCCTGCGTGACGAGCCCTATCTCGAAACGGCGGCGATGTTCGCGCTGAATCGCGCACCGGCACCCACGCGCGACTCCATTCGCACCGTGCTGCTGGCCGAGCCCGCCCTGTTGGCGCCGCGTCGGCTGCTGTCGGCGCTCGAGCTGGCGTGGGGCGAGCCGCGACGGGCGTGGTTCGCGTTGGCGTCGGTGAAGTCCGACGACTCCACGTCGGCCGCTTGGCGCGCCTTTGGTGAGCGGGCCGAGCTGGCGCAATCGTGGCTGGTGGCACGTGATGCGTGGAGTGCCGTGCTCGAGAAGCGTGGTGATCTCGAAGCCCAACAGCGGGCAGCGCAGGCGGCGCTCAACGCCGGCGATGCGGCCGGCGCGCTGCAACTCACGTCACGCAAAGGTCCGGGAACCGATGTGGTGCGCGCGCGCGCCTTGCTGCCCATCGAGATCGCCGCCCTCGGAGAACTGGGGCGAGCCTCGGAGGCGCAGCAACGCATCGACGCCTCGGGCCCGCTGCTCGACGAAACCGCACGGTCGGCGATGGCCCGCCCGCTGGTGAGTGCGTACCTGCGGGCGGGCGATCTCGCACGCGCCAAGGCCGCCGTAAAGGGTACCGACCTCGAAGACGATGACGAAACCGCCGGCTGGCTCGCGCTGTACGACGGCGATCTGGCCACCGCGCGCAAGCGCTTGGTTCGCGCGGCCACACAGCGCGGCGAGTTGGTGGACGCCTTGGGCATTCTGGCGCGCACACGGGTGGATCAATCGCCCGGCTTGGGCGCCGCGTTTCTCGCCCTCGCGCGTCGCGATTCGGCCGGCGCGGCGGCGCGCTTCATCGCGCTGTCTGACTCCGTCGGGCCGGCGGCACCGGCGCTGCTCTCCATGGCGGCGCGACTGTCACCGAAAGCCGGCGCGATGACACTTTGGGATCGCATTATCGCCACCTGGGCCAAGAGTCCGGAGGCCGCCGAAGCGCTGCTGGCCTCGGCCCGCGCGCTGTTGGCCGCCGGCGACAAAGCCGGTGCCACTACGCGTTTCGAAACCCTGCTCGTGGATTATCCCACCAGCGCGCTGGCTCCCCAGGCGCGCCGAGAACTCGAACGGATGAAGGGGCAGGTGCCGCCTGCCACTCATTGAGCGTTCACGGGTACATTTCACCTATGCGCTTGTTCGTTCGTACCAATCTCTGGAGCCGCGTGATGGCGGCCCTGCTCGTGACCATGGTGTCCCTCACCATGGCGCGCTCGTTGTCGGCGCAGTCGATGCTGCTGCCGATGGACGACAGTCAGCGGAATCATCTGAAGGCGTACGGCGTCACGTACCTCGCGCTCAAGAACGGGCAGAAGGCCGAGTGGCTGCTCAATTATCGCGGCGGCTCATTCCTGCTCCCCGATGCGCCCGATCTGCGTCGCCGCGCCGCGCTTGATGGCGTAAGCATCGAGCTCATGACCGATGCCGCCGTGGCCTCCATGCGCGCCGAAGTGGCCGGTGGCAACATGGACGCCGTAGTGCTGGAGCGCGCGCCCAAAATCGCGATTTATCGCCCGGTCGATCAGCCACCCTGGGACGATGCGGTGACGCTGGCCCTCACGTATGCCGGCATCGAGTTCACCTCGGTGTGGGACGACGCCGTGATGCAGGGCGACTTGTCGAAGTACGACTGGGTGCACCTGCACCACGAAGACTTCACGGGCCAGTTCAACAAGCTCTATCTCGCCTATCGCGACGCGCCCTGGTTTGTCGCGCAGCGCGAGCGCGACATCGCCATGGCCAAGCGTTTTGGCAAAGCCGATGTGCCGGGGCTCAAGAAGGCGGTGGCCGATAACATCCGTAGCTTCGTCGATCGCGGCGGGTTCCTGTTCGCCATGTGCGGCGCCACGGAATCGCTCGATCTCGCGATCGCCGCGTTTACCGTCGACATCGCCGGTCCGTTCTCTGACGGTACGCCGCCGGCCCCTGACGCCGACGCGCGCATGGACTGGACGCGGGCGCTCGCCTTTACCGGCGCGCATGTCGAGCCGTCGCCGTACATCAACGCGCTGAGCGATATCGACGGGCATCAGGTGAATGTGCCGGCGCGCCGTCAGCCGCTGGGCACCTTTACGCTGTTCGACTTCTCGGCCAAGCTCGACCCCGTGGCCACGATGCTCGTGCAGAATCATCGCACCGTCGTGCCCGATTTCTACGGCGTGACCACGAGCTTCAATCGCGCCATCGTGAAGCAAGGGGTGACCATGCTCGCCAGCGAAGACGGCGCGCCGTGGAGCAAATATCTGCATGGGGATGCGGGCAAGGGCTCGTGGACCTTCTTGGGCGGGCACGACCCCGAAGACGCGCAGCACGCCATTGGAAGCGCGCCCACTGATCTCTCGCTGCACCCCAACTCGCCCGGCTACCGACTCATCCTGAACAACGTCTTGTTTCCCGCTGCGAAGAAGAAGCCGCGCAAGACGTGACGGGCAAGCGTGTTGTGAAGGGCGGTGCGAAGACGGCGGGTGGAACGCGTTTGTCACCGAAGGCCGCCTCCGCTGTGCGGGTCGCGATCAAGCTCGCCGGCGGCAATGAAGTGTGCTTCGTGTGTACCGTCGACGACGACAACCTGATCACGACCGCGCGCGTGGTGTTCCGCGGGGACGTGCGCAGTGTGCTGGCGCTGCCCGGAGTGGCCGAACGCGGTGAGTTGATGCTGCACAACCATCCGTCGGGATTGCTCGAGCCGAGTGATGCCGACCTCGAGGTGGCGGCGCGCATTCACGGCAACGGCGTCGGCTTCGCGATCGTGGACAACGAGGCCACGCGTGTGTACGTGGTGGCCGAGGTGCCGCGCAGCAAACAACAGCTGCCGGTATCCCTCGACGACGTGGATGTCACGCTCGGACCCTACGGCCTGATCGCGCAAACCATGCAACGCGTGAGCGGCTCGCGCGAGTACGAAGACCGGCCGAGTCAGCGTGCGATGGCGGCGGCGGTGACGGAGACGTTTAACCGCGGTGGCGTGGCGCTGTTGGAAGCCGGCACAGGCGTGGGCAAGTCGTTG
>CAMBRJ010000128.1 GCA_945870175.1 Gemmatimonas phototrophica | reverse complement strand
GTGGCCGCTGCGAGCAGTGTGAAGGCGCAGGGGCGATCGAAGTGGAGATGGTGTTCATGGCCGACGTGTTCGTGCCGTGCGATGCCTGCGGCGGCAAGCGCTTCAAGCCCGATGTGCTGGAGGTGCGGGTGCGCGGCCGGACCATCGCGGACGTGCTCGCGCTCACCGTGGACGAGGCGATCAAATTTTTCCCGCGCGAGGACAAGCTGGCGCAGGCGCTGTGGCACGTGCAGCAGGTGGGGTTGGGGTACCTACGCCTGGGGCAGCCAGCGACCACTCTCTCGGGTGGTGAAGCGCAGCGGTTAAAAATCGCCCGTGAGCTGGCCCTGACGGCCCGTGGCGGCGCCCGGAAGCTGTATATGCTGGACGAGCCCACCACCGGCCTGCACCTCGAGGATATTCGCAAGCTGGCACAGGTATTCGATCGACTGCTGGACCAGGGCCACACGCTGGTGCTCATCGAACACAACCTCGATGTGATCAAGTTGGCCGACTGGATCGTAGACATGGGCCCGGATGGCGGCGACGGCGGCGGGCATGTGGTGGCGATGGGCCGGCCAGAGGAGATCGTGCAGGTGGCGGCGTCGCACACGGGCCGGTGGCTCCAGACGGTGCTTCCCGCTTGACTCGGTCGGGTGGGGTGACGATACTATCATCCTCTTACATGGCCGTTCGCGGTCGCGTAAGACGGCGGCGACGGCCGTCGATATTCCCGGGTAGCTCAGCCAGGTAGAGCAGGTGACTGTTAATCACCCTGTCGGGGGTTCGAGTCCCTCCCCGGGAGCTGAACACAAGGTCTGACACGAGAAAGGTCACCGCACGCGGTGGCCTTTTTTGTTGCCCGTTACTGAGCCGTTGCATGGGGGCAGACGGTGAGTCGGCCGTCGATAGGTGGCCGCCCATCGTGCATCTCGGCGATACTTCTCGCATGGCCAATGACATCCCCGCCGGCATCCGCATCATCCGCGGGGCGAACCGCACCCTCGGGCGGGTCGCGCCGTCGCTCGCGTCGCGCCTGAGTCGCCGGATCTTTTCCACGCCGCGCAAGTTCACCCCCCGCGACTGGGAGATGCCCTTCGAGACCATGGCTCGACGCGAACGTCTGCCGAGTGGCCTGTCGGTGCTGCGGGCCGGTGACGGCCCGACCGTGGCGCTCATTCACGGTTGGGAAGGACGCGCCACGCAGTTTGCCGCGTTTGCCCCTGCCCTGCTCGCCCACGGCTTCAGTGTGGTCGCCATCGATGCGCCGGGCCATGGCCATTCGCGTGGGAAGCAGTCCGATCCCTATCGCTTTGCGGAAGCGTTGATCGACGTCAGCGCGCACGTCGGCACGCTGTACGGCGCCGTGGGTCACTCCATGGGTGGCGGGAGTATCGCGTTGGCGCTCTCATCTGGACTTTCGTTGTCGCGCGCCGCGATCATCGCCAGCCCCTCGTCCTTGCACGACGTCTTGCACCGGTTTTCGGCGGCCATGCATCTGCCGCCGAGGGCGACCGACCACTTCGTGCGCGACGCCCGTCGGCGAATCGTCGCGCGCGGCTATCGAACGGATGATATCGAGGGCGCCCTGCGCGCGGTCACGGTCCCAGCGCTGGTCGTGCATGCCCGTGACGACAAGGAAGTCCCTTTTGCGGACGCCGAACGGATCGCGGGATTCTGGCCAGGCTCCACCCTGCTACCGGTGGAGCGCGTGGGACATCGACGGATTCTGCGCGATCCGATCACCATCGCCGCGATCACCGAGTACTTCCACGCGGGTCTCACTCGCGAAGACTGAGCACCTGCAGGGCGTCGCCCACACGGAGCACTCCGGGCTCGCGATGCGTGGTGTTCATGCCGAAGATCACGCCGCCGTCGGCGCGACGATACTGCGCGAACGTGCGCAGTGGTTCCTGGCCGCGTTCCGCCGTGTCGGGATCGACGGTGGTGAGCACGCAACGGGTGCAGGCCGACCCCACGCTCAGTGAGACGTCCCCGATGCGGATGTCGCGCCACGTATCTTCGTCGTGTGGCAGGGTGCCGGTGACGAGCACGTTGGCGCGGAAACGTCGCGGGTCCATGACGTCGGCATGGCCGCTCTCGAGCAAACGCGCATTCAGCGCGTCGATGCTGGCGATGCCGAGCAACAGCAACGGTGCGCCATCGGACATCGCGACGTAACGCGCGTGCGGGTCGATCGACCCGGCGAAGCGCGGCGCCAGCGGCCGGCGGTCCGCGTCGGCCAGCCGCAGGAGTCTGCACGGGCGGCCGGCGGCGGCGGTACACCACGCCGCGGCCACGTCACCGGCATCGTGCGCCACGACGTCGTCATCCCACACGCAGACCAGCCGCGTTGGCGCGGCGAGATCGATCGCGTCGAGTGGCACCGTAAGCGGCGCCAGTCCGGGGGCGGTGAGCCCAAGGCCGCCATTGCGATCGGCCGTGAGAAACGACGGGCGAATCAGCAGCAGACAATGCGTCTCGCGCGCGGTGATCATGTCGCCATGCGGATCGACCAATACCCAGCGCCGGTCGCCGACGGCGCCGCGTTCGTCGAGCCGGAGCTCGTCAACGCGAATGCCGGCCGCTGACTTGAGCGGATGGACGTACAGCGCGGCGACCCGCGCGGTGCTGGCGAGGCTCATGACGTAGCCGGCGGTCGCGACGCGTTGCGCAACGCGGTGCGGCGCGCGTTCCAGTACAGGTACACCGGCACACCGAGCACGAGGAGCGCCGCCCCGCGCGCCGCGTTGCCGGGGTTGGAGATGATCGAACCCACCACGACGTACATGGCCGCCGCGATGAAGATCAGTGTCGTGAACGGATGTCCCGGCGCCTTCGTCAACGACGACTCGCCGCCATGCCGTTGCGCGTCGCGCGCGCGGAGTACGAACAGCGTGGCCGCCGTTGCGCCAAAAAAAATCCAGTCGGCAAACACCACGTAGTCGAGCAGCTGGCCGTACGTGCCCGTGAGCAGCAGGGCCAACGCCACCGCACCCTGCGCCACCAGCGCCACCACCGGCGTGCGCGTTGTCGGATGCAGCGCGGCCATGCTTTGAAAGAACAAGCCGTCGGCCGCCATCGCCTGATAGACGCGGGCCGACATGAGGATCACCATACCCAAGAATCCGATCGTGGAGGCGACGATGCCGCAGGTGATGAGCGTGCGTCCGGCCGGACCGAGGTAGACGAACATCGTGTCGGCCGCCGGCGCGCTGCTGGCGGCGAGTCCGTCCACGCCGAGGGCGCGTAGATAGGCGAGGTTCACCAGGAGATACGTCGCCGCCACGATCAGCACACCGAGAATCAACGCACGAGGCAAGGTGCGGGCGGGATCGCGTAACTCCTCGGCCACGGCATTGGTTTGCTGCCACCCACCGAATGAGAAGAGCACGGGCACCAGGGCCGCCCCCATGGCCACGACCGTCGCCGTACCTCCCGGCGGAGGCACGAGCGGGGTGACGGCGGTGGCCGCGGGCAACGCGTGCGCCGGCGCCATGATCAACGCGGCGACCACGAGAATGGCGATGGCGGACAGCTTGAGCACCGTGAGCACGTTGCCCGTGGTGGCGCCGATGTTCACGCCCAACACATTGAGCAGCGTGAGGATCACGATCAGGGTGATCGCGATCGCCCGCGCACTCTCCGGCGCCATGCCCAGCAGCGTAGCCAGGTAGCTGGCCCCGGTCATGGCCACGGCCGCGATGGCCCCGGTTGCCATGATGAGGAACAGCGCCCACCCGTACAGGAACGCCGGCAGCGTGCCGAAGGCCTCGCGCAGGTACACGTAGGTGCCTCCCGCCTGCGGGCGGCGCGCGCCGAGTTCGGCATATACAAAGCCGCCAATAATGGCCACCACCGCCCCGATGCCCCAGGCGGCCAGCGTGAGCGGTGCGGTGCCCACCCGCTGCGCCACCACCGACGGGGACAGAAAGATGCCGGAGCCGATGATGCCGCCGACCACCAGCATGGTGCCGGAGAAGAGGCCGAGGCGGGCGGCGTAACCGACCGGCTGGGGCGCGTGTATATCCATGGCGCCAAAGTGGTGTGTGTACATTTCCAGCGCTACCAGTGACCTCTCTTCGACTTTCCGAACCATGACTCTGCGGTATCGCGTCGGTTCCCTTACCGCGGCCTGTCTAATGGCGCTCGGGACATCCGTCTCACTCGCCTCCGCCCAAAAGGCGCCGACGATCCCCTACGAGAAGTTCACACTGCCCAATGGCCTCGAGGTGATCCTGCACGTGGATCGCTCGGTCCCGATCGTAGCCGTCGAGAATTTCTACAAAGTCGGCTCCGGCGACGAGAAGCGCGGCCGCACCGGCTTCGCGCACCTGTTCGAGCATGTGATGTTCATGGGCTCGCAGAACGTGCCGGTCGGCAAGTTCGACGAATGGCTCGAAGCGGCCGGCGCCAGCAACAACGGCTCCACCAACTTCGATCGTACGAACTACTACGAGACCGGCCCGTCGAACGCCCTGCCCCTCATGCTCTGGCTCGACGCCGATCGCATGGGGTGGCTGCTGCCCACGATGGACAAGGAGAAGCTCGACCTGCAGCGCGACGTGGTGAAGAACGAGCGCCGGCAGAGCTACGACAACGTGCCGTACGGCCGCGCCTACGAGACGATCCTGCCGGTGATGTTCCCATCGAATCATCCGTACTCGTGGCCGGTGATCGGTTCGCTGGCCGATCTGAGCGCCGCGTCGGTATCCGACGTGAGCGACTTCTTCCGGCAATACTACGCACCCAACAACGCCACGATCACGATTGCCGGTGATTTCAACGCCGACTCGGCGAAGACGTGGGTGCGGAAGTACTTCGGCAATGTGCCGCGTAATGCGGAGATCGCGCGACCGGTGGTGCCCGCCGTGGCCTTGAAGAAGGACACCGTGATGGTGATGGAAGACCGCGTGCAGCTGCCGCGCACGTACTACGTGTGGCACAGCGTGAAGACGTTCAGCCCCGACGACGCTGCGCTCGATGCGCTCACGGACATCATCGCCGGCGGCAAAAGCTCGCGCCTGTACCGCACGCTCGTGTACGAGAAGCAGATCGCGCAAGATGTGAGTATGGGCAACAGCTCGAGCAAGCTCGATGGCATGATCATGCTGACGGCCACCGCCAAGCCGGGCGTACATCCGCGCGAGATCGATGCGGAGATCGCGAAGGTAATCGCCGACGTGGCTGACCGCGGCGCGACCGAGCGTGAGTTGATTCGCGTGAAGAATGGCATGCGCGCCAGCACGATCGATCGTTTGTCGAGCGTGCTCGGCAAGGCCACGCAGCTCAGCTACTACAACTATTTCGCGGGCACCCCGGACTACATGGCCAAGGACCTCGAGCGCTATGAGTCGCTCACACTGGCCGACATCCAGCGTGTGGCGAAGCAGTACGTGGCCGGCCAGCCGAAGATCGTGCTCACGGTAGTGCCGGAAGGCAAGAAGGACCTCGCCTTGACTGCAGGAGACCTCCGCTGATGCGCCGCACCCTGATCGTTCTCGCGTCGCTGGCGTCGGCGCCGGTGATGCTTTCCGGGCAGGCCGTGGTGGCGCAACCGGCATCCACCACGCCGCCAAAGCTGACCGCACCAAAGCCGCTCACGCTGCCCCAGATCACGGAACGCGTACTCCCCAACGGACTCAAGCTCGTGATCGTCGAGCAGCATGAGATTCCGGTGGTGGACGCCTCGTTGGTGATTCGCACCGGCGCCGAAGCGGACCCCAAGGGCAAAGCCGGTCTGGCCACACTCACGGCCAGCCTCCTCGACGAAGGGGCCGGCGCGCGTGATGCGCTCGACCTGGCGGAACAGATCGGCTTCCTCGCGATCGGACTGCGCACCAGCGCGGCGTTCGAGCAGAGCACGATCGCGATGCACTCCACCAAGGCCACGCTCGACAGCGCGATGGGCCTCATGGCCGATGTGGTGTTGCGTCCCACCTTCGCCGAGAAGGAGTTCCTGCGTCTCAAGAGCGAGCGCACCACCGGCCTGCTGCAGGAACAGGATCGTGGACCGGCCATGGCCGATCGCGCCTTCGCCGCGTTGGTATATGGAGAGGCGCATCCGTATGGCCAGAGCACGATCGGCACCAAGGAAAGCACCGAGAGCCTGACGCGCGACGATGTGCAGGCGTTCTGGAAAACATGGTATCGACCGAACAACGCCACGCTGGTGATCGTCGGGGATCTCTCGGTGGCCGAGGCGGAGGCGCTGGCGCGTCGCGTGTTCGGCACGTGGACACGCGCCACGCTTCCTGCACTGGCGGCGAAACCGACGCCGGCCAGCGCCGGCGGCAAGGCCACCACCATCTACATCGTGGACAAACCCAAGGCGGCGCAGTCGAGCTTTCGTCTGGGCGGACTCGGCGTGGCGCGGAGCACGCCCGACTACTACCCGCTGATGGTGGTCAACACGGCGCTGGGCGGATCGTTCACCTCGCGCCTGAATAACACGTTGCGCGAGAAGAAGGGCTACACCTACGGGGCCGGTTCGAGCTTTACCATGCGCAAAGAGGCCGGACCGTTCCGCGCGAACGCGGAAGTGGTGTCGGCCAAGACGGATTCGGCGCTGATCGAGTTCATGCGCGAGTTGAAGGCGATTCGCGATCCCCTGCCCGCCGATGAACTGGCGAAGGCGAAGCGATACCTGCAGCTTGGCTACGCGGAGAACTTCGAGTCCACCGGCGATATCGCGGCCCAGCTGTCGCAGTTGATTCCCTACGGCCTGCCACTCACCACGCTCAGCGCGTTCAACGCCGGCATCGGTGCCGTCACGGTGCAGTCAGCACAGCGGGCGGCCAACACATACCTCGACCCTACGAAAATGACCATCGTCATCACGGGCGATCGCGCGACGATCGAACCCACCCTGAAAGCAACGGGCATCGCGCCCGTGGAAGTGCGTGACGCTCGCGGCCGTCCGGTGATCACGCCGTGATGCGCCGCCTGATCATCTCAACGGCCTTGGCCGCCAGCACGCTGGCCGTCGGCGCCTGCCATCGCGCACCACCGCGGGCGATGCCCACGCCGAACCCGGCGAATATGCTCGTGACCACGGCGTGGCTGGCCGAGCACCAGAACGATCGCGATCTCGTGATGCTGCATGTGGGTAGCAAGGCGCAGTATGACAGCGGGCACATGGTCGGCGCGCGGCACACGTCGCTTGATGACGTGTCGCTGCCGACCGTACCGGGTGGCCTCACGCTGCAACTGGCCGGCGCGGAGCAGCTCACCGCCTGGGCCGTCCGCAACGGCATCGGCGACCGCACACGCGTGATCGTGGTCCCGCACGATGGCGCGCTGCAATCCGCCACGCGCGTGTTCATCACGCTCGCGTATCTGGGGGCGATGGACCGCATCTCGTTGATGAACGGCGGCTATCAGGCATGGAAGAGCGAGTCGCGTGCGGTGACGACGGCCGCGCCGGCCGCGGCGCCGGCGGTGACGTTCACGCCGAAGCTGCGCCCGGATATCATCGCCACCATCGCGCAGGTGGAAGCGGCCACGAAGGACAGCACGCGGCACATCGTCGACGCGCGACTCACGCGATTCTACAACGGTGACGGTGGTGGATATCCGCGTCCGGGTCACATCC
>CAMBRJ010000127.1 GCA_945870175.1 Gemmatimonas phototrophica | reverse complement strand
CGATAGTTTGCCGGCGGACGGTTCAACCTCGCTGCAACGCGATCTGATGGCCGGCCGACCGTCGGAATTCGACGCGCAAACGGGGGCAGTCGTGCGCATCGGACGTGCGCATGGTGTGGCAACACCGGTGCATGACGTGCTCTACGCCGTGCTGTTACCCACCGCCGAGCGCGCCGTACACTGATACAAGGCGCCGGCGCTGATCGTCGAATGGACAGGCGCTGCAAACGTTTTGCAGCGCCTTTGCCCATCCCGACGTAATTTCAGAGGATATCCGGCCTCCCTTCCTGCCGGATCATCGAACGAGTTGGCGGGGCGACGTCATCGTACGTCGCAGTCCTTAGGAGTAGCCGGCATGAAGCTTCTGCTCGCGTTATCCGGAATGATCACGTCGGTGACGATGACCAATCCGGTACCGACAAAATCCACGACACCGTCTTCGCGCGCTGCAGTCGCGACGTCGGTCTCCTCGACGAACGCCACGATACCGGCCACCCATCCGGTGCTGCGTCCGATGCGTGCCACCAAGGGCACGGGTCGCGCCTTCACACGCGCCTCCGCCGGTGCGCGCGGCATCACGATGGGCGCGCTCGACGATGTCGTGCAGACCTACTGCGCCGGGTGTCACAACCCGACCCAGCGTCGCGGTAATCTCGATCTCAAGAGCTACTCGGTGACATCGGCCAACGCCTCATTGCCGACCTCTGAGAAGATGATCCGCAAGTTGCGCGCGCAGATGATGCCGCCGCCGGGATCGAAGCGTCCGACCGGCGACACGCTCAGTGCGCTGGTCGAAACGCTGGAGCGCGTGGTCGATGCTGCGGCGCCGGTGAATCCGGGCACGCGCACCTTCCAGCGGTTGAATCGTCCGGAGTACGAGCGCGTGATCCGCGATCTGCTCGGCCTCGAAGTGACGTCCGGTGATTGGCTGCCGCTCGACACCAAGAGCGCGAACTTCGACAACATCTCCGATGTGCAGTCGCTGTCGCCCACGCTGCTCGAGGGCTACCTCAATGCGGCCGCCGCGGTAAGCCGCATGGCGATCGGCGATCGCAAGGCCCCGGTCGGGCAGACGACGTACAAGACATCACCGTTCGCGTCGCAGCATCCGTGGGATCACGTGGACGGCACACCGTACGGCACGCGCGGCGGCTTGGTGCTGTTGCACACGTTCCCCGCCGACGGAGAATACGAATTCCGGTTGAATGTCGGCGGTGGCGTGGGCCGTCCGATGGAAGATCTCGACATCTCCATCGATGGTGAGCGCGTGGCGATGCTGCGCTACGATCGCGGCATCGCGCGCAACGGCGAATCCGCCGACGCGCCGTTGGGCGCCGATTTCATTCGCAGCGAACCGATCAAGGTGAAGGCGGGCCAGCGCAAGGTCTCCGTCGCCTTCACCAAGTCGGCCGAAGGGCCGTACGAAGATCTGATCAAGCCGCACGAATGGTCGCGCGCCTCGAGCGGCACTGGTGCGGCCGGTACCACCGAGCCGCCGCCCCTGCTGGAAGTGTTCGTGGCCGGTCCGTATCGCGTGACTGGCGTGTCCGACTCGCCCAGCCGCAAGCGCATCTTCAGCTGCGCACCCACGGCCGCTGCGCTGCAGCGCGGCTGCGCGGAACAGATCTTCACGCGCCTCGGCACACGCGCCTATCGTCGTCCGCTGACCGCGAACGACAAGGCGAGCCTGATGAAGTTTTACGATCAGGGCGCCAAGAACGGCGGTGACAACGCGTTCGAAGAAGGCGTGCGGTTCGGGTTGCAGGCCATGCTCGCCAGTCCGTACTTCGTGTTCCGTTTCGAGAAGGAGCCCACCACCACGGCGGCGGGCACCGACTACCGAATCGACGATCTCGAACTCGCCACCCGTCTTTCGTTCTTCCTCTGGAGCACGATTCCCGACGATCGCTTGCTGGCCGCGGCGCGCACGAAGACGCTGCACACCCCGGTGGTGTTCCAGGCGCAGATCAAGCGCATGCTCGCCGATCCGCGCGCCGACGCGCTTGCCACGCGCTTCGCGGCGCAGTGGCTGCGGTTGCAGGATCTCGAGAAGGTGCACCCCGACGCGTTCCTCTTCCCCGACTTCGATCTCAAACTCGCGCAAAGCATGCAGCGCGAGACTGAGTTGTTCTTCGAAGACGTGGTGCGCAACGATCGCAGCGTGCTCACGATGTTCACGGCCGATTCGACGTTTGTGAACGAGCGGTTGGCGCGTCACTACGGCATTCCCAACGTGACCGGTGAAGGCTTCCGCAAAGTGGCGTACACCGACGACCAACGTCGCGGTGTGCTCGGACACGGCAGCGTGTTGGTGCAAACGTCGCTCGGCAATCGCACGTCGCCGGTGCTCCGCGGCAAGTGGGTGATGGAAGTGCTGCTCGGCACGCCGCCGCCACCGCCACCGCCGGGTATCCCGGACCTCGAACAGACCGTCGGTACGAAGGAAGGCAAGCAGCTGACCACGCGCGAACGGATGGAGATGCACCGCGCCAATCCGACCTGCCGTTCGTGCCACAACTTCATGGACCCGATCGGCCTCGCGCTCGACAACTTCGACGTGACCGGCAAGCTGCGCTATCGCGAGAACGGCGCGCTGCTGGATACGCGCGGTCAATTGTACGACGGCACGGCGCTCACCACGCCGAATGATCTGAGCACCGCGCTCCTGAAGCGGCCGACGCCGTTGATGCGGAACTTCACCGAGAATCTGATGGCGTACGCGTTAGGCCGTCGCGTCGAGGACTACGACCAGACGACGGTGCGCACGATCACGCGCAACGCCGAGCGCAACAAGTACAAGTTCTCCTCGTTCGTGATGGGTGTAGTGAATAGCAAGGCATTCCATAGCAAGCGCGCCGAGCCGGTGTCGGCTGATGCGTCTCATAACTGATCCGACTTCCACGGAGATAGACCCATGTCGTTCATGACGCAGAAAGCCCTCCCTCGGCGCACCTTCCTTCGCAACATGAGTGCCGTCATCGCACTCCCGTATCTCGATGCGATGGAACCGGCTGGACGTTTCCTGGCCAAGGTCGGCGGCGCCGGTGCGCCGCTCACCGGCCACAAGCGCCTCGTCACCATCGAGTCGGTGCACGGAGCCGCCGGCTCGAACACCTGGGGCGCCTCGAAGTATCTCTGGGCACCGAAGGGTGTCGGTCGCGACTTCACGCTCAATCCGGAAGGCGCGCTGGCGCCGATGGAGGCGTGGAAGCACAAGATGGCGATCATCAGCAACACCGACGTGCGCATGGCCGAAGCGTTCGACGCCCCGGAAATCGGTGGTGATCACTTCCGTTCCAGCGCCGTGTTCCTCACGCAGTCGCATCCGAAGCAGACGCAGGGCTCCGATCTGTACGTCGGCACGTCGTTCGACCAGATCGTGGCGCGCAAGATCGGACAGGATACGCCGATCCCGTCGATGCAGCTGTGCATCGAGAATCTCGATCAGGCCGGTGGCTGCTACTACAACTACGCCTGCGCCTACACCGACACGATCAGCTGGGCCTCGCCCACTGAGCCGCTGCCGATGATCCGCAATCCGCGCGCGGCGTTCGATCTGTTGTTCGGCGCCGGGAGCAGCAACGCCGATCGTTCGGCCCGTCGCAAAGACAACGGCAGCATTCTCGACTGGGTCGTCGGTGAGATGTCGTCGCTCAAGCGCGAACTCGGCGCGACCGACCGTCGTCGCGTGGATCAGTATCTCGAGAACGTGCGCGAACTCGAGCGTCGCATCCAGAAGGTCGAAGCGAAGAACGCGAACGGTGACGAGCGCCTGCTGCCGGAAGCACCGGCCGGTGTGCCCGATTCGTTCGAAGAGCACATGAAGCTGATGTTCGACATCCAGGTGCTGGCGTTCCAGTCGGACATGACGCGCGTCTTCTCGTTCAAGACCGGTCGTGATGCCTCCAGCCGCACCTTCCCGGAGTCGGGCACGAACAAGGGCTTCCATCCCGCGTCGCACCACGGTGGACGCGAGTCGGCGATTCTCGAGTTCAATCAGATCAACCGCTACCACATGTCGATGCTGCCGTACTTCCTGCAGCGCCTGCAGGAGACGAAGGAAGGCGACGGCACGATGCTCGACAACACGACGATCATGTACGGCTCGCCGATGGCCGACGGCAACATCCACAACCATCGCCGCTGCCCGCTGCTGCTCATGGGCGGCGATGCGAATCTGGTGCCGGGTGGCACGCACCTCCGCGCGCCCGATGGCACGCCGATGGCCGATGTGATGCTGTCGCTGCTGCACAAGTACAACATCGACGTGCCAAGCTTTGGTGACAGTTTGTCGCCGTTCGCGCTTTACGCCTGAGACGACCTATGATTGATCGAAACGGAGTCCGGATCGGGGTGGTGAGTGCACTCGTGTTGTTGTCGGGCGCGTTGTCACCGGTCGCGGCACAGGATGCACGATCCGTGGTGCGTGTAGCCACGGCGAAGCCTGCGGCCCGTGAGACACGCGTCGCGCCGGCCGTCGCGGACGCGGCGATGCAGGGCGACATGGCGAAGGTGCGTGCGTTGCTCGCGCAGCAGAACGATGTAAACGTGGCGCAGGGCGACGGCATGACCGCGTTGCACTGGGCGGCTGATCGCGGGGATGTCGCAATGACGGCGCTGTTGCTGCGTTCCGGCGCGAAGCTCACGGGCACGACAAAGAACGCCGGCTACGCGCCGCTGCATGTGGCGGCGCGCGCCGGCCATGGTGCGGTGGTGCAGGCCCTGTTGGTGGCCGGTGCCGATGCCAAGACGCTCACGTCTACGGGGGCGACGGCGATGCACCTGGCCGCCTCGGCCGGTGATGTGGCGTCGGTGAAGGCGTTGCTGGCACACAAGGCCGATCCCAACGCGCTCGAGTTGGCGTGGGGACAAACGCCCCTGATGTTCGCGGCGGCCGAGAACCGCGGCGATGCCGCGCGTGCGCTGTTGGCCGGTGGCGCCGATGCGTCGATCCGTACCAAGTTGGTCAATCTGACTGAAGAGCTGGCGCGTCAGCAGGCGGCGGCGAAGAAGCGGAACGAGGTGCTCTTCTCGTATCTCCCGCAGAAGACGCGTGACTCGATCATCGATGTGTCGGTCAAGGCGGCCGAAAAGTTGATGGCCGACGCGGCGGCGGCGCGCACTCGTGCGGTCGCGACGGCGGGTATGGCGGCTCCCGCGGCTCCGGCGGTTGCAGCAACTCCGGCGACGCCGGTGGTTGCGGCAGTTGCGACGGCTCCGACGGCTCCGACGGCTCCGACGGCTCCGGCCGCGCCCGCACCGAAGGCCGATCCCGCACTGCGTGGCTACAAGATTGGAGTCGCGGCACCGCCGACCACCGATCTCACCGCGGCGCAGATCCAGCAGGCGATCGAAGCCGGCCACGCAATATTCTCGAGTGGTCCGGTGGTCAAGACCACCGAGACGGCCGAGCTGTTCGAAGGGCAGGTGGCTGGCTACGAAGGGACCGTGGGCAGCATGGGCGGCATGACGGCGCTGCATCACGCGGCGCGTCAGGGCAACATCAGTGCGGCGATGGCCCTTCTCGATGGCGGCGCGAAGATCGATGAAGTCACCACCAGCGACAGCACTACCGCGCTGCTCATGGCGGCGATCAATGGACAATTCGATCTGGCGATGGCGCTCGTGAAGCGCGGCGCGAGTGTGAAGATCGGCAGCAGTGCCGGTCTCACGCCGCTGTACGCCGCACTGAACACGATGTGGGCGCCGCGCTCGCGCGACCCGCAGCCGCAGGCGGTGCAGACGCAGAAGGTCACGCACCTCGAGCTGATGGACGCGATGCTGACTGCCGGGGCCGATCCCAATGTCCGCCTCAAGAAGAACCTCTGGTTCTTTGCCTTCAACAATTGCGGCAACGCCAACTGCGGCCTCGAGGCGCTCGACGGCACCACGCCGTTCTGGCGCGCGGCGTACGCGGTTGACGTCGACGCGATGAAGATGCTGAAGGACCGTGGAGCCATCGATACGCTGCCGTCGGTGCGTCCGGTGGCGGCCAATCGGGCGAATCGCGCGCGGATTGCGGGCGGTGCCGGTGGCGCGGGTGGTCCGGGTGAATTGCCTGGGGCGTTTGTGGTGCCACCTGCCATCGACTCCGCGTCGAAAGCGGTACCGCCCGGGATCGGGGTCTATCCCATTCATGCGGTCGCCGGTGTCGGATACGGCAACGGCTTTGCTGGCAACTCACATCGTCACGCCGCCGACGGATGGATGCCGGCCATGAAGTACGTGGTAGAAGTGCTGCATGCCGATGTGAACCAGCGCGACGTGAACGGCTACACACCGCTGCATCATGCGGCCGCGCGCGGCGACAACGACATGATCAAGTATCTCGTGAGCAAGGGCGCCGATCCGAAGGCCGTGGCCCGCAATGGCATGACGACGGTGGATATGGCGAACGGTCCCGTGCAGCGTCTGCGACCGTTTCCCGACACGATCCAGCTGCTCGAGAAGTTGGGCGCCACGAACAGCCATCGCTGTGTGGCCTGCTGATCCTCGGCAGTTCGTCCGACAAGACAACGCGGCGCCGTCATTCATGACGGCGCCGCGTTGTCGTTCGGGCTGCTTCGCAGCTGCTTCCAGCCTTGTTAGGGCTTCTTCTCGCCGGCCAGCAGCAACCCCATGTGATCCTGGGCCTGCTGCAGCGCCCCTTCGCCGTCGCTCCAGCCGATGCGGCCGTCCGCGTTGTGGTCGGAGCCCGCGATGAGCTGATCGCAGATCGAGACTAACTGCGAGACGAGCGCCGCCGCCGCGGCCGCCGTGGTGGCCGCCTGAATCTGTTTGGCGAGCGCGATCGCCTGATCGCCGCGCGTCATCGCGCTTCGTGCTGCGGTGGCGATGTGCGTCGCGTGCGTCTTGACGTTCGCCGACGCCGTCGGCTCCTTGGCGGCCAGCTCCACATGCTGGGCAATACCACCGGCGGCGCGCTTCATGCCGAAGCCCTTGCCGGGGCCGCTGGGCGCCTGCGTGGGGTCAATCGCATGAATGACGTGACCGGCGTGCGTCTGCATGGCTTGCAGGTTGTCCGGCGTGCGCGCCGAGAAGGCGGCGTGCTGCGCGGCGATCCTCGCTTCAACGAGCGCCATCGGCAGGAAGCCCGACTTGTCCGGCGTGTCCATGAAGCTCGACACCACATGGCCCAGATGCGTGCCCACGAGTCCGGGCGGGAGCGACGACGCGGCCACCGCCCCCGGCGCCAGCGGCGCGGCCGCTACGATGCCCGGTAGCGGCGCGCCGGTGACGACCGACAGGATGCTGTCGAACTGCGCCCGAAGTGTCGCATTGCTGCTCACCATGAAGCGGCGCTTCGAGAACACCGAGTCGGCCATTCCTTTCTTGGCCAGCGCCTCGGTGATCATCTCACGCTTCTTCTGCTGCAGTTCCAGCTGCGCTTCCTTCGTCTTGTTCTTCTGCTGGGCTGCTTTGTTGTCGCTCGAATCGTGAATCGCCGAGACGATCAGGTGCGCGTCCACCAGCGCGCGCACTTCGGCGAGCGTGAGCGTGGGAGCGGACGCCGCCGCCGACGTGCTCTGTGCAGCAAGGGGCGCGGCGGCGAGAAGCGCAGCCGTGCAGGTCAGCGCCAG
>CAMBRJ010000126.1 GCA_945870175.1 Gemmatimonas phototrophica | reverse complement strand
CTCGATGCGTCGGATGAAGCTCTCGATCATCACGATCGACGCGTCCACGATGAGCCCGAAGTCGAGCGCACCGAGACTCATCAGGTTGGCCGAGTAGCCGAACAGCCCCATGCCGATGAACGCGATCAGCATCGAGATCGGAATCACCGACGCCACGATCAACGCGGCCCGCACGTTGCGCAAAAACAGGAAGAGCACGGCGATCACGAGCAGGCCGCCCTCCACCAGATTCTTCACGATCGTGCTCGTGGTGCGGCCGACCAGTTCGGTTTGATCGTAGAACGGCGTCACCTTGACGCCCGGGGGCAGCGCTTTTTGAATCTCGGCCATCCGCTCGCGCACGCGTTGGATCACCTCGCGTGAATCGGCCCCCTGCAGCTTGAGCACCATGCCACTCACGACTTCTTCCTGTCCGTCGTGCGTCACCGCGCCGTTCCGCGGCAGCGCGCCGATCACCACCGTGCCGATATCACTCACCCGCACTGGGGCGCCAAGATACGCACCGACCTGCACGCGCAACACATCGTTCGTGTTCTCCACACGACCAAGGCCGCGCAACGTGTAGCGCTCGCCGCCCTGCTCGAGATAGCTGCCGCCGAAGGCCAGCGTATTCCGGCCGAGCGCGTCGTGCACGTCGCCGATGGTGAGCCGGCGGGCCGCCAATTTGACCGGATCGACGATCACTTCCACGCGCTCGGTGAGGCCACCCCACGAGTTCACTTCCGATACACCGGGCACCGTGCGCAAGCGCGGGCGCACCGTATAGTCGTGCAATGTTTTCAGCTCGGTCAGCGACAGTGAATCGCTGGTGAGTACGTACTGATACAGCTCGCCCATCGGCGTCGACACCGGACCCAGCGCGGACTCCACACCCGCTGGAAGCGCGCCCTTCGCATCGTTCAGCCGTTGCTGCACCAGCTGCCGCGCGAAGTACACATCCACATGGTCGGGAAACGGCACCGTGACCAGCGATAACCCGAACTTCGAGACCGACCGCACGCCTTCGGCATCGGGGACGCCCATAAGCGACGATTCGATCGGATAGGTCACGAGCCGTTCCACCTCTTCGGGCGCCATGCCGGGAGCGACCGTGATGACTTCCACCCGCGTGCCGGTGAGATCGGGGAACGCGTCGAATGCGATGTGCTGCAGCGCGTACAGGCCGGCCGCCATGAGACCGAGCGTCACGCCGATGACGATGCCGCGTCGATGCAGTGCGAAATGAATCAGGGCTTTCACGGCGTCATGCTCCGTCGGGTGAACGACGCTTGATCAGCTCCGCCTTGGCGATCGCCGCGCTGCCGGCGATCACCCGGCGCCCGGGCGAGACGCCGGACCGAATCTCGGTGCGATCTCCGGCGCGGCGGCCGGTGCGCACGCGCACGGCTTCGATGTGCAGGCCTTCGCCCCGCTGGTCGGCCACAATGACGACGGTGTCGCCCTCGAGCGCCTGCACCGCCGACGACGGCACGACGAGTGCCGGCGAGCCGCCGGTCCCGAAGATCTCCGCTTGCACAAACGACTCGGCGCGAGCACCACGGGACGCTCCGTTCGGGACAGCGATCACTTCGATGGTACGGGTTACCGTGTCGACCGTGGGCGCCACACGGGTCACGATGGCAGACATCGTTGTGGTGGGCTCTTCCGTGAGGGCAAACCGCACGGTGGCGCCCACCTGCACACCGGCCGCAGCGTCGGCACTCACGTGCATTTGCAGCTGCAAGCGATCAGGATTGCCCACCGACACGAGTGGCGCGCCCGGCAGCACGACGGTGCCCGGCTGCGCATCGCGCGAGGTCACCACGCCGCCAATCGGCGTGCGAATGAGCACGTCATGTTCATCGGCGAGCGCCGGCACGTTGCCCGTACCCACCAGATGATCGATCATCGCCAGCGCCCGATCGCGCTCGGCGATGGCCTGCCCATACGACGCGGCGGCGACTCGCCGGCCGACCTCGGCCCGCTCGACCTCGGCTTTCGACATCGCCTTCGCTTCGAGCAATCGCGCGGCCCGATCGGCGGCGCTGCTGGCGAGATCGCGTTCGGCTTCCGCAGCGGACAGCTTCGCCGTGGCACTCGCCAACGCGCTGCGGGCGTCCATGATCTCGTGACTATGGATGAGCACCAGCACTTGGCCCGCGTGCACGCGGTCGCCCACGCGCACCAGCACATGCGTGATGCGCCCCTCGGTGATGGAGCCGATGGTGGCGAGGGCGCTGGGATCGAGCATGAGTCGGCCTGGCACCGTCACCGACGACTGCCAAGGGGTCATGCGCGCGCTGTCGTACGTGAAACCGCCAATCGCCACCGTTTTGGCCGAGAGCGTGGCCGTATCGGCGGTCGGTACCGCCGCCGCGTCGGCCACGGCACCGTCGTTCGCGGCGTCGGATGCACCGCCGCAGGCAACGGCCAACAGACTACCAAGTAGGACACCGACGGCGCCGAATCGACGGGAGCGGCGGAAGCAGAACGTCGAGGGCATGATCACGATCCGGTCGTCAGCAGGGTGGAAAGCAACGGCAAGTCGAGCGGACTGGACTCATCCAGTCGCGCGCCCAAGGCGCGCTCGAACTCGAGGCGAGACAGCCAGGCGTCGGCGGCCCAGCGGAGATGGGTATGCAAGGCGTCGGTGGCCGCACGCTCGGCGTCGAGCAGTTCGGTGAGCGTGACGTGCCCCTCGCGGTACGCCACGCGCGCGATGCGTGCGATTTCGCGTCCACGGGCATCGAAGGTGGAGGCCGCCTGTGCCGCCCCGCGCGACGCCACATACGCGCGCCAGGCCGCGCCGACGCCGCCCTCGATCTGATTCAGCATGTCGTCCCGAAGCGCCTGCGCCTCGGCATACTCGCCGCGCGAGCGCTGGCGGGCGGCGTCGTTCCGATTGAACAGCGGAAAGGGCATGGCGAGGCCAATCTGCCCCGTCATGAACCCGCTGGTCTGCTTGGTTCCGCCCTGCAACTGCATATCGCCGATCAGGCCACGGCGTTCGGCGGTGTAGCGGCGCTGTGCTTCACGCAGCGCGGATTCACGAGCTCGCACTTCCGGACGCGCCCGCAGCGCGACCGCCTGGACGGTGTTGCTATCGGGAGCGACCGGCATGGCGGGGGCGGCTAGGGCGGCTAGCGTTGGGAGGGCGTCCGGGCGTACGCCAATCAGTCGCGCGAGTTGTGCGCCGGCGCGGGCGGCGTCACCGGTGGCGGTCACCAACACCACGCGGGCCCGGTCCGCCTCGAGTTGGGTGCGCAGTCCCACCGCTTCTGACACCAGCCCCTCCCGGAGTCGGGCGGCGTCGACGCTGGCGATTGCGTCGAGTGCTTCCAATTGGCGGGTGGCCACCGCCCGCGCGCCGTTTGCGGCGGCGGCGTGCAACCAGGCCCGGGCCACGGCAAGCTCCGCGTCACGACGTTCTGCCTCGGCGTCGGCTTGCACCCGCTGGCGGCCGGCGCCGGTGGCCTGCCGAAGGGCGAGACGTCGCCCTGTGAGGTCGATCGGGATGTAGGCGGTGGCAAATATGTCGGGCTGCAGTGAGCTGCCAAGATTCTCCCGGCGCCATTCGATGCTGGGATTGGGCCACTGGCCCGATTCCCCGACGCGGCCATTCCCGGCCGTTTCACGTGCATCGGCGATTTTACGGAGCGGCCCACTGACCCGCGCCACGCGCAGCGCGGCGGCGAGATCGAGCGGGGCGGCCTGCGTTTCCAACCGCGACGCGGAACCGGTGGCGAGCGCCACCCACGCGGCCAGCCCCGCCAGGGCCGATGTGGGTACACGTCGGAAAGGGGGAAATACGTTCATGCGCCAACGTATCAGGCCTTCATGAACGTTTCGTGAACGGCCCAACTGTCACACCCTGTTTGCCCGTGCACCCTCCTGTGACGCTCCTCCCACTTCGGTTTCGAATTTCCTCAAGTCGATACATGCCCGAGCCGATGTAACCAGTGTGGCGCAGCGGTTCCGCGCCCTGCGAATGACCCTAGCTCTCCGCACAATGCCCGCCTCCACGCCTGCCTTCTCCCACGCGGTGATCGACGTCGATCACCAGGCGCCTGATCCCCTCACCTGTCTGGTTCGTGCGTACGACCGCGCCATCCGCGCGTGCGAAGCGTTCAACCATGACGACTCGCGGGAAGCGATCAGCGTGCTGCGATGCGCCCTGGAGCTCGACTCCCCCGCATCCAAGAGCTTCGACGCGCTGTACGCGTGGTGCGACGAGTCGGTGGACTGCGGTGACTTCGTCGGCGCCGCCCAGTGTCTTCGCGCACTTCGGGACGCATGGCGCCGGGCCACGCAGGCCAAGCCCTTGACCTTCGCGCGCTTCCGGGCCGGCCAGCGCGTGTGTTGAGCGCCGAGGCGACGGTCGCGTCGCGCCGGTCGCGTAACGCGGATCGCTAGTTCGTGGCGAGCGGGAGTCGCACCTGCACCCGCGTTCCGCCGGGCACCCCTCCAGTCACGGCGATCGTGCCATGATGCTGTCGCACGATCCAGGCGGCAATCGCCAGTCCAAGTCCGCTGCCATCGGGACGCTGGATGCGGGCGGCGTCGCCGCGAAAGAAGCGGTCAAAAATGCGCGCACGCTCGTGCGCCGGAATCCCGATGCCGTCGTCGTCGATGTCGAGCACGACGGCGCCGTCCTGGGGACGCACCCGCACCCGCACGGTGCCGCCCTCGTGGCTGTAGCGGATCGCGTTGTCCACGAGAATACTGACCAATCGCGGCAGCAGTGCGGCATCGCCGACCACCGGCGACTCTTCGAGCGCGCTGTAGTCGAGCGTCATGCGTCGACGCTGCGCCTCCGGTTGCCAGCGCGGCAGTTCGTCGGCGATCACATCGTCGAGAAACAACGACTCCTCGCGCATCGCGGCCTCGTCGCCGGCGGCATCGGCGCGCGCGAGCTGGAGCAATTCGTCCACGTGCTGCGAGACGGCGCGCAGCTCATGGTCGATCGCGCGTAACACGCTGGTGTCGCTCGCGGGCGCGGGCGCCAGCAGGGCCACCTCCACGCGCGCGCGTAGCCGGGCAATCGGCGTACGCAGTTCGTGCGCTGCATCGGCCAGGAACTCGCGCTGCTGCGCGAGGGCGCCGTCGAGTCGGTCGAGCAGCGCATTGAAGCGCCGGCCCAGTCTGCCGAGTTCGTCGGTGGGATCATCGATCGGCAGCCGCGCACCGCTGGCTGGCGCGATGCGCGACGCCGCATCAGCCATGCGGCCGACCGGACGCAGTGTGCGACCGGTGAGCCACCAGCCGGCCACCGCCGCACACAACACGAGCAACGGAATACCGACGCCGAACCAGCGGTCGATCCGCGCCTGCAACGCAATCACATTTGCTTCGCTGGCGTCGACCTCGATGTCCCATTTTGGTGCAAGATCCGGGTCGAGCGCGAAGCGCACCGTGCGCACCGGCCCTGACAACGAACGGCGCGCGCGACGCACCGGAGCCCCAACGATCTTGAACAGCGCGCCATCCGGCTTACGAATACGAATGGCGCGCTCCTCGAACACCAACTCGCCGGCGATATGGGCCAGCGTGGCTTCCACCGTCAGGTACTCCTCGACTTCGGCTCGAAAGAACTGCTGCACCAGCCCGGCCGACGCGAGCACCGACTTGTCGAACTCACGCTGCAGCGTGGCGTGCAGCGCGTAGCGCAGGATGCCGGCGGCGCCGAGCAGCACCACCAGCAGCGTGGCCGCGTACAGCGCCGTGAAGCGCAGGCGGATGCGCGGGCGGTACTGGTCCACCATCACACCTTGGCGGCGGCCAACCGGTATCCGGCCCCACGCACGGTCGACAGCAACGGACTTTCGTCCGGTCCGTCGACCTTTTTCCGCAGCCGGGCGATATACACGTCGATCACGTTGCTCATCGGATCGAAGTTGTCGTCCCAGGCATGCTCGCCGATATACTCGCGCGTGAGCACGCGGCCGCTGGCACGCATGAGCACTTCGAGGACGGCGAACTCCTTCGTGGTCAGCGAAATCGGCCGCGCACCGCGGCGTCCCTCGCGGGTGGCGGGATCGAGCACGAGATCACCGACCTGCAGCCGCGTGGGGGCCGCGTGGTCCGGCCGACGCAACAAGGCCCGCAGGCGCGCCACCAACTCGCCCATCGCATAGGGCTTCACCAGATAGTCATCGGCCCCAAGATCCAAGCCGGCAATGCGATCCTGCACGCCATCGCGCGCGGTCGCCATCAGCACCCGGGGCGCGGGGACCTTGGCACGGAACGCGGTGCAGAGCGCGAATCCGTCGTCGTCGGGCAGCCGAATATCGAGGATCACGGCGTCATAGGGGCTGACGGCCGCCAGTTCGCGGGCCATCTTCCCTGTGGCCGCCGCATCCACCGCAAAGCCGGACGCGCGCAGAAAGGCCGTTGCGCTGTCCCGCAGCGTATCGTCGTCTTCTACCAGCAACACTCGCATACCGGAGAATGTACCGCGTGGATGACGGCAGCATGAACCGCCGGCCCGCCGGCCGCGGAGGGGAGCACGAGATGGGGAGCGTGCCGCGCATCCGTCCCCGCATCGGCGTGGTGTTCGGAGGGGGCGCCCTGAAAGGGATGGCCCACATCGGCGCGCTCAAGGCGATCCGCGAGGCCGGTATCACGCCGCGCCTGTACGCCGGCTCCAGCATTGGCGCCATGATCGCCGCCGCCGCCGCCAGCGGCCGGAGCGTCGACGAGCTCACCGAGCGCGCGCTCAAGGTCCGTCGTCGCGACCTGTTCCGCATCAACCACGTAGGCATGCTCATGGATCGCATGCTGTCGCGCTCGATCTACCTCGAGTCGCCGCTGCGTAGCCTCTGCGACGATCTGGTGGGGGAAGGCACGTTCGAGGAGCTCGAGACGCCGCTCTTGGTCACGGCGGTCGACATCGAGCGCGGCATCCCGCTGGTGTTCGGCCGCCCCGGCTTCCGCGACGTGCGCGTGCGGGACGCCGTGTATGCGTCCTGCGCCCTGCCCGGCTTTTTCCCGCCTGGCGTGGTCGGCAATCGGGTCTGCATCGACGGGGGCACCACCGACAATCTGCCGGTCTCGATCGCCGCGATGGGCATGGACGCGCTGATCGCGGTGGACGTGGGCATCGCCGATGTCCCACTGGCGACCGGCATCGCCGAGCAGGGCTTCGCGTCGATCTTTATGCGGGCAGCCACCATGATGATGCATGAGCAGCAGCAGGCCACGCTGGATCACTGGACCACGCCGCCGCTGTTGCTCGTGCGTCCCAAGGTGTCGCACATCGGCTGGTTCAGCTTCTCGCATGTCGAGGAGCTGCTGCACATGGGCTACGACGCCATGAAGGCGGCGCTGGTCCACCTCGACACCATGCTGGCGGCCCCGGGCGGCATCTTCCCGCGCGCGGCCGTCGAGATCGTGGTCGATCGCCCCAAGTGCACCGGCTGCGCGCTGTGCGTGGCGCGGTCTCCGGGACTCATGGCGCTCGACGCGCAGCGGAAGGCGTACGCGCTGGTGCGGGTCCATGAATTCTCCCCCGCCGATGGTTCGGTGGCGAACTGCTGTCCCACCGGGGCGATCTCGGTGGTGCCGGTGAGTCTGGACCGTGATTCCGTGGAAGAGGCACTCGAGGTCAGCGCGTAGGGGAGCGCCC
>CAMBRJ010000125.1 GCA_945870175.1 Gemmatimonas phototrophica | reverse complement strand
GCGATGGACGGAACGATGGCGGCAACAGCGAACACTGCGACGAAGCGCGCGGCACGCGAGCGAATGGACATCGAAAACTCCAGAAGGATTATGGACGGTGAGGCGGCGGGTGTCGCCGAACGGAGACGGGGTGCTGACCACTCGCGGGGACAACGTTCTCCGACAAACTAACGTTTCCGGGGCATTTCGACCGGAAATCGGGCGATTTGTCGTGGCACGACCCCTGCATTACGAATGCCGTGCACGCACGATCGTCCCGAGCGGATCCATGACCCTAATCCGTACGCGCCGTCGTCGCATCTCGTTGCTGCTGGCCCCGTTGGCCTTCTGGGTATTGACCTTGTGTGGAGGTGCCGACGGGGGCGCCGCGTGGGGCGGCATCATTAGGTCATCTGAGCAAGTAGCCGTAGGTCGTGGGGGGCAGGGAGTTGCAGGACGTGCTTCGTGGAGGGGCGCGCACACCCCGTCACCGGGAATCCGGTGGCGGGGTGTTCTGCATGGGCGCCCTGCTCGGGCGCTACGCAATCACCGTCAGTGCGCCGGCGCGGACACTCACGGACACGTCGCACGTCGCCGCCTGCTGCAACTCGCCATCGGTCTCGAACATGGGCGGCGTCTCAAACCGCACCTGAAAGTGCCGGTCGCGATGGCATGACACATGAGGCGACGAGAGATGGGTGCCACGTATCGCGCGCGCGAACAACGGCACCCGCGCCCAGCGCGCGACATCGTGAATCGTGACGCAATCGAGCGCGCCGTCATCGAGCCGCGCATCGGGGGCAATGCGGAACGCCCCGCCGAAGCGGCGGCCGTTGGCGAAGACCATCATGAGTTGTCGGCTCATCATGGCGGAGTCGGAGGCTTGGTCGGCGTGGAAGCCGCGATAGCCGAACAACGCGCCGAGCGCCGTGCTCACGTAGGCGGCGGTGCCGCGCAGTAGCCCCGGCGTCCGCATGCGCTCGAGCACTTCCACGTCGAATCCGAAACCGGCGGCATTCACGAACGGAACATCGTTCACGAATCCCACGTCCACCTGCTGTGTGGCGCCGCTGGCCACATGCGACGCCATTCGCTCCACGTGATGCACCGGCACGGCCAGCGACTTCGCGAAATCATTGCCGGTGCCGGCCGCGAAGATCGCCAGCGGCACGCGCGCGCCGCCGCGCGCTTCGCCGTCGAGAAGGCCGCGCACGGCATGACTGATGGCGCCGTCGCCACCGACCACGGCGAGGGCGAGGGCGCCGTTGGCACTGGCCTCCGCCGCAATGCGTGCCTCGTCGCCACGCGCGCGCGTTTCATGCCGTTCCACGCGCAGCCCAGCCTTCTGCAGCGCCTCGGCTGCTGCGCGCGCGACACGGGCCGCGCGCCCGCGGCCAGCGGCAGGATTCACCAACAACACGATGGGTGGAGTCATCAAAGCAGGGTTGAATGAATCATGCCAGCGGCGTGACGGAGTTTCTTGCCAACGCGTGCGATACGTCACAGAGCGCACGACCACCTATCGCCAACTTACCTCCGTACCCGCTCGGCCCGCTGGAGCGCATTCTGCGCGGCGCCGCTGATGATGCACCCACAGGAGCGCAATCACTATGCCGTCTATTCCGTTCATCGTCACCGGTCGCCGCTCGCGCACCACGTCGGGAATCGCCGTCGCCGTCGCGGTTGCCGTCGCGGCGCTCGCGCTGTCCGCCTGCAGCGACGGCACCAGCCCGTCGTCCGCCAACACGGTCGGTGTCGGCTTCCAGCTGGCTCGCACCTCCGCGGCCGCCTCGATGATGTCGGCGAGCCTCGATGGCGGCGCGCCGGGCCTGCCGGGCACGACGCCCA
Organism: Gemmatimonas phototrophica; assembly: GCA_945870175.1. Classification (GTDB taxonomy): domain Bacteria; phylum Gemmatimonadota; class Gemmatimonadetes; order Gemmatimonadales; family Gemmatimonadaceae; genus Gemmatimonas; species Gemmatimonas phototrophica_A. The sequence goes on along the minus strand of CAMBRJ010000125.1, from coordinate 5,869 downwards.
CCATTCGTACCTCCGCCGCCGGCATGACCATCACGCGCGATGGCGACGTGCTGGTGGTCTCGAAAGCGCAGCTCGTGGTGCGCAACGTACAGCTCAAGTCGGCGACGGCCGTGTGTTCGGACGACGATGATGACGAGACGACCGGAAAGTCCTCGAACTCGTCGTCCGGTTCTTCGTCCGGTTCTTCGTCCGGTTCTTCGTCGGGATCGTCGTCGGGTCGTGACGACGACGATGACGACTGCGCCGAGATCCGCGTGGGCCCGTACTTGGTGAACGTTCCCGTGAATGGCGGCGATGGCGCACGCGTGAGCGTCGCGGTGCCGGCGGGCACGTACTCGTCGATTCGTCTGTGGCTGCACAAGGTCACGAGCGGCGACTCCGCCGACGTGGCGTTCCGTCAGGCCAATCCCGACGTCCGCGACATCAGCCTGCGCCTCGAAGGCACCTTCAACGGCACGCCGTTCACGTTCGTGAGGGACGTGAACGCCAAGCTCACCGTGCCGCTCACCGAGCCGCTCGTCGTCGGCACCGGCGGTGACGACGTCACGGTCACGATCGACCTGAGCACGTGGTTCCTGCGCTCGAGTGGCGGGCTCTTCTCACCGGCCGCCGCGAACACGTCGGGGCAGGTGCGGGCGCAGGTGCAGAACAACATTCGGAATGCATTCCGCGCGTTCACCGACAAGAACCGCGACGGACGCGAGGATTGAGAAGGACGCCGTAAGGGGTACTCCGTACTCCGTACCCCTTACGGCGTTTCCTTGGTCGCTATTTCCCGATAAGGCTGCGCAACACATACGGCAAGATTCCGCCGTGCTTGTAGTACTGCATCTCCTCAGGCGTATCGATGCGGCAGCGCGCGCTGAACGACTGCACCGTGCCGTCGTTGGCCGTGGCCTTCACCGTGAGCGTGGCCCGCGGCGTGAGCGTATCATCGAGCCCCATGATGTCGTAGGTCTCGAAGCCCGAAAGCCCCAGCGACTGACGCGTTTCGCCGTTCACGAATTCGAGCGGCAGCACACCCATGCCCACCAGGTTGCTGCGGTGAATGCGCTCGAAGCTCTCGGCGATCACCGACCGCACGCCCAGCAGCATCGTGCCCTTGGCCGCCCAGTCGCGCGACGACCCGGTGCCGTACTCCTTGCCGGCAATGACGATCTGCGCCACGCCCGCTTCCTGACGCGCCATCGCCACATCGTACAACGCCTCTGGCTCGGCGCCCGGCGCGTCGGCGGTCCACCAGCCTTCCTTGCCGCCGGTGAGTTCGTTCTTGAGGCGGATGTTCGCGAACGTACCGCGCATCATCACCTGGTGGTTGCCGCGACGTGCGCCGTACGAGTTGAAATCCTTCTTCTCGACGCCGAGCGACAGCAGATACTTGCCGGCCGGGCTCGCGCCGGCAATCGAACCGGCCGGTGAGATGTGGTCGGTGGTGATCGAGTCGCCGAACATGCCGAGCACACGCGCGCTGTTGATCGGGCGAATGCCCGGCGGCGTCATCGTCATGCCCTCGAAGTACGGCGGGTTCTGCACGTACGTCGAATCGGCCTGCCAGCCGTAGCGCGCGCCGGTGCTGGCTTCGATTTCCTGCCAGTATTTGTCACCGAGGAACGCGTTGGCGTACTGCGTGGTGAACTGCTCACGCTTCACGCTGGAGAGAATCGTGTCCTCCACTTCCTGCGCCGACGGCCAGATGTCGCGCAGGAACACCGGACCATCGGTGCCGACACCAAGCGGCTCGGTGGCCATGTCGATATCCATGCGGCCGGCCAGCGCGAACGCCACCACCAGCGGCGGCGACGCGAGATAGTTGAAACGCGTCTGCGGATTCACGCGGCCTTCGAAGTTGCGGTTGCCCGAGAGCACCGCCGCCACGTTGAGCTTGCCCGCGTCGATCGCTTCGCTGATCACCGTGGGGAGCGGGCCCGAGTTGCCGATACACGTGGTGCAGCCGTAGCCGACCACGTTGAAGCCGAGCGCGTTGAGCGAGTCCATCACGCCGGCCTTGATGAAGTAATCGGTGGCCACTTTGGAGCCCGGCGCCAGCGACGTCTTTACCCACGGCTTGGTGGTGAGGCCGAGCTTGACGGCCTTCTGCGCCAGCAGGCCGGCGGCGAGCATCACGCTCGGGTTGGACGTGTTGGTGCAGCTCGTAATGGCCGCAATCACCACATGGCCGTCCTGCAGCGTGAAGGTCTCATCGCGGTACGCGACCACAACACCAGCGGAATCGGCGGGCGCGCCTTCAGCGACCATCGTGGCGGCGGCACTGCCGCTCGCCTTGCCGTTGGCCACGCGCTGCGCCGCGAGAGCCTCGCGGTACATCGCCTTGCTCTGCGACAGCGGCACGCGATCCTGCGGACGCTTCGGGCCGGCCAGGCTTGGCACCACCGTGCTCAGGTCGAGCTCCAGCGTGTCGGTGAACACCGGGTCGGGCGTGGCGTCGGTGCGGAAGAGCCCTTGGCGCTTCGTGTACGCCTCCACCAGCGCAACCTGCTCATCGCTGCGTCCCGAGAGGCGAAAATACTTGAGCGTCTCGTCGTCTACCGGGAAGAAGCCCATCGTGGCGCCGTACTCGGGCGCCATGTTGGCAATCGTGGCGCGGTCGGCCAGCGCAAGGCTGGAGAGACCAGTGCCGTAGAACTCCACGAACTTGCCCACGACTTTCTTCTGGCGGAGCATCTCGGTGCAGGTGAGCACCAGGTCGGTGGCGGTCGCTCCGGCCGGCAGCTTGCCGTGCAGCTTGAAGCCCACCACTTCCGGGATCAGCATGCTCACCGGCTGCCCCAGCATGGCCGCCTCGGCTTCGATGCCGCCCACGCCCCAGCCCATCACGCCCAAGCCGTTGATCATCGTGGTGTGCGAGTCGGTGCCTACCAGCGAGTCGCAGTAGGCCAACGTCTCGGTGCCATCGGCCGCGGTAAACACCACCTGACCCAGGTACTCCAGATTGACCTGGTGGCAGATGCCCGTGCCCGGCGGCACCACGCGGAAATTGTGCAGCGCCGTCTGGCCCCACTTGAGGAACTGATAGCGCTCGAGATTGCGCTCGAACTCGAGTTCCGTATTGATCAGCAGCGAGGCTTCGGTGCCGTACTCATCGACCTGCACCGAGTGGTCGATCACGAGGTCGACCGGCTGGAGCGGATTGATCTTGGTCGGGTCGCCGCCGAGGGCGACCATGGCATCGCGCATGGCGGCGAGGTCAACCACGCAGGGCACGCCGGTAAAGTCCTGCAGCAGCACGCGGGCGGTGCGGAAGGCGATTTCCTTGTCGACGGCGGCCTTCACATTCCAGCGGGCAAGCGCCTCGACATCGGCGCGCTTCACGAAGGCGCCGTCTTCACCGCGGAGCAGATTCTCGAGCAACACACGCAGCGAGAACGGGAGGCTGCGGGCGGTACTCCCCGGCAGCGCGTCGAGGGCGCCGAGGTGGAAGTACGCATACTGACGGTCGCCCACGACCAAGGTGGAGCGGCTGCCGAACGAATTGGGATGCGACATGGAAGGGTTGGTCCTGCGCGGGCCTTTCCCCAGGGGTCGACCGCACGCGTTGCTGGACGGAGCCACTCATCGCGCCGTGATGCCGTCCTGCGTATGGCAACCGGTTCCGACGAGGCTCCCTGAAATATCGGACGGGGGCCGCGGGAAGGCGAGGGGAATCAGGCGCTGATCTCAGGCCCATGGCCATCGAATAATGTCGGCCACGGTCGCGTGTGCTTCATGGCCGCCTGCCACGCGTACGGCGCCGCCTGCGCACGGCGGCGAATCCACGCGGTCACCTCGTCGGCTGGCTTGGGGCGTTCGAAGAGATAGCCCTGCGCCAGCACGCAGCCCAATTGCAACAAGTGCACCCGTTCGGGCTCGGTTTCAACGCCCTCGGCCACCGTCTCCAATCCCAGCGTCTGACCGATCGTGAGAATGGTGCGCGCCAGCGCGGCGTCGGCGCCGCCCCGTGAGATGCCCTCAACAAAGGCGCGATCGATCTTGAGGACGTCTACCGGAAACCGATGGAGATAGCTGAGACTGGAATAGCCCGTGCCGAAGTCATCAATGGCGAGGCGCACGCCGAGGGCTTTCAGTGCGCGGAGCGACTGCAACGACGAATCCGTGTCGCACATGACGACGCTTTCGGTGATTTCGAGCGTGATGCAGTCTGCCGGTGCATTGGTGCGCGCCAAAATGTCCGCGACGGTCGCGACGAAGTCACTCTCCTGCAACTGTTTGCCGGAGATGTTGACGGAGACCGACGGCATGTGCGCCGGATCCCCGCGTTCCGTCCACCAGAGGGTGCGCCACGTCACGAGCTGACGGCACGCCGTCTCCAGCACCCAAGCCCCGAGCGGGATGATGGCCCCCGTTCGCTCGGCCACCGGTATAAAGACCGTCGGGGCAATCAGGCCGCGGGTCGGGTGCTGCCAACGCACCAGTGCTTCCACTCCCGGCATGTCACCGGTGCGCAAGTCGACGATGGGCTGGTACGTCAGGAAGAGTCCCGATGCTTCGGGCGAGGCCGCGGCCGCCAGCAAGTCCGACTCGAGTTGCAGTCGCTGCACGATCTCGGTGTGCATCGCGGGTTCAAACACGGCGTGGCGCGCCTTGCCCGCTGCTTTGGCTTCGTACATGGCCACGTCGGCGTTGCGTACGAGCGTATCGACGTCTTCGCCGATCTCCGCGAAGGCAATGCCGACGCTGGCGGACACAGACATGATGCGCCCGTCGAGCAGGATGGGACGCCGCAAGGACCCGTTGATGCGTTTGACGATCGACAGCACCTCGCCTGGAGCGGCGACCTGCTCCATCAGGATCGCGAACTCGTCACCGCCCAAGCGAGCCACGGTATCCGCCGCCCGCAGCTCCTCGCGGATGCGCTCGGCGACGATCTGCAGCAGCTGATCGCCCGCCTCGTGGCCTAGGCGGTCGTTGACGGCCTTGAAATCGTCGAGATCGAGGAACATGACGACGACGCTGAGTGCGGGGTGGCGCATCCAAACGGCCATCGCGTGTTCCAGACGATCCCGAAACAACATTCGATTCGGCAGGCCGGTGAGCGCATCGTGCATGACCTCGTGCATGAGCATTGCTTCGAGTTGCTTGCGCTCCGTGACGTCGCGGAACACCGTCTGAGTGGCGGGCTTGCCTTCATACGGTATCTCGACCGACGCGGCGTCGACCTCGCGGATGTCCCCGTCAACGCGCATCAGGCGGTACTGCCGGCGCGACGCACCCGGCCCTGCTCGCGGCCGCATCAGCGACAGGTCGTCGCGGTGTATGAAATCGACGGTGCGACGTCCGACCAGCGTGTCGCCTGTCGCCACGCCCATGAGCGAGGCGCCCGCCGCGTTCACGAAGAGGAGCTGTCCGTCGCGATGGACAGCGATGGCCTCCGGAGAGTTGTCCACCAGCAGGCGATACCGCGTTTCGCTCTCCTGCAGCACGCGCTGTCGCGATTCGAGCCGCGCAAGCAGCGCGGCCTTGGTGGCCAGCCGGCTGAGCATCGCCGCCTGTCGATGCAACACGAGAAACGCGGCGCCGGCGGCGATGCCCGATCCGACCAGGATAGTGGCGATGTGCGTTTCCCAGACGGTCAGCTTGGGAAAGAAAACGGACTTAATGGCCTTGCAAGTGAAGATCACCGCCGCGACACCAATAAAGACGAGCGCCGTCGTCCACGCCTGGCGGGCAGCGGGAATGACGATGGCGCGAAAGGTCGACGCTTGGGACGACGATTGGGACGACGATTGGGACGACAAGAACGGCATTTCGACAGAGTTCAAGGGAACTCAAGTATAACGACGATCTCGTGGCGGGCTGGTCTGTAAAGTTACGGATTGGTAACGGGGGCGCTCCCCTACGCGCTGACCTCGAG
>CAMBRJ010000124.1 GCA_945870175.1 Gemmatimonas phototrophica | reverse complement strand
CGTTGCGGTCACCAACCCACACCACGCCATGGCGTGCGACAATCGTCGTGGAACGGATCCAAAATGCAGGCGGGGAGGTAGTAGCATCCACTAGTAAAGGATAGTCTCCACGCCGCGCCACGTGGATCGCCGGGCGTGGCCTGATTGTCCATTTATCCCAAGGAGCTGTTGAGCATGGTGCATTCTTCGTGGCGAGTCGACCGTGTCATCGGTGCCGCTGCCTTCGCGTTGTCTATCGCCTTTACGCCGGCGACCGCTCACGCGCAGGCGTCCAACTATCCGTCGCTGCAGGTGCCGACGGCGTCGACGCGCGATTACACCGCGGCCGTCTCCAGTGGCGCGGGCACGACGGCGTTGTTCCAGTGGCGCGAAGGATGGCAGCCGCGTCGGCATTGGCAGCTCGAAGCCGGTCTGACCGACCGGAAGGGTAGCGACGCCCTCTCGTTGTTTGTGGGCGGCGGCATCGGCCAGGAGATCACGCGGGCCCGTGGTGACCAGCCGCTCGACGTGCTGTTCACGGCGGGCGCCGGTGCGGCGTTTGGCGGCGGCGCCACCCTCGTGCGCGTTCCCGTAGGGGTGAGTATTGGGCACACGTTCGCGCTCGAGCAGGGCATGGCCATCACCCCCTACGTGCATCCGCGCGCGTCGCTCGACTGGGCCAGCGGCGGCGGTCGTAGCGGCGGCAGCCAGTCGGAAGTGAGTCTCAACTTCGACTTGGGCGTCAATTTTCAGGTGAACTCGCAGTTTGCCGTGCGCGCGGCGGCGGCGTTCACCGGGTCGGAGCTGGGCGGGGCGCAGGATACCTTCGCCATCGGATTCAACTGGATGCCGGCCCCGTTGTCGCGCCGCTGAGGTTCTGATTATCCAGTTATAGGAAAATCGCGTAGGTCCGTTATGCACCCCAAAACACAGAGCGCCCGATCGGATTATTCGATCGGGCGCTCTGTTTTGCCATCGCCGGGGCCCACGGATAGTCCTCACAAAAGGCGGCTGGTCCCGCCCTAGGGGGGATCATCCCTGCCTGGACCAAGCATATTTCTTGCGGAACTCCCGCGTTGCCGGTACCATTGCAGACTCAAGTTCAATGAAGTGCATCAGTTTGATGCATAAGCAGGACGCGGGGTGGGTTCGGGCCCCGCAGCGATGTGCCGTCGGTTACTACCCGTCTTTTTCACTCAGGGAGAGCGATGTTCGCCAAGCCCCTCTTTCACTCCGCGCGCGCAGTGGCCGGTGCCCTTCTTGGCATCATGGTCGCGGCGTCTGCGGCCCGAGCGCAGTCCCAGAACGCCATCATCACCGGTAAGGTGGTCGGTGACGCCGGGCAGCCGATCGAGTTCGCCAACGTCTATATCAGCGAGTTGACGCTCTCCGTCCCCACCAACGCGCAGGGCTCCTACTCGATCAGCATACCCGCGGCCCGTGCCCTTGGGCAGGCCGTCAACCTGCGGGTGCGCGCGGTCGGCTACCAGCCGGGCATGGTGGCGATAAAGCTCACGGGTGGGGCACAGTCGCACACCTTCGAGCTCAAAAAGGACATCAATCGCCTCAGCGAAATCGTGGTCACGGGCTCGATCGAGGGCACGGAGCGCTCGAAGGTGCCGTTCGCGATCGGTCGCGTGACCGCCGCGGACCTGCCGGTGCCCGCGCTCAATCCGGTCACGGCGCTGCAGGGCAAGGTGGCGGGTATGCGTATCGCGAGCACCAGCGGCCAGCCGGGCAGCACGCCGGCGATCCTGCTGCGCGGACCCACGTCGATCAACGCCAGCGGCCGGTCCACCGGCCCGCTCCTGATCGTCGATGGCACGATCCTGCGCAACCAGAGCCTGAATGAAATCGGCGGTCTCGACATCGAGTCGGTGGAAGTCGTGAAGGGCGCGGCCGGTGCCGCGCTGTACGGCTCGTCGGCGGCGAACGGCGTGATCGTCATCAAGACCAAGCGCGGCGCGTCGCGCGACGAGGTCAAGTTCAATTTCCGTTCGGAATACGGCATCTCCGACCTGAACAGCTCGCAGTACGGCGCGCCTGAATTCCATCCGTTGCAGCTCGACGAAACCGGCACCCGCTTCTGCGTGGCCGGCGCGGGCAACGTGGCGCCCTGCTCCCGCACGTTCAACTGGATGGAAGAGATCCTGCGCATCAACAGCGTGAACGCGGACACCATCCGCACGCAGCAGTCCGCGCAGTTCAATTCCCCCGGCTCGGGCGGCGAACTGCTCAACGTGTTCCAGGCCAACGTGTGGCCGGGACAGCGCTACAACGCCTTCGCGCAGATGTCCCAGCAGAACCCGGTCACGCTGAACTCGCTCGACGCGAGCGGCCGTGCCGGTGGGGTGCGCTACTTCGTGAGCGGCGCCTTCACCAGCGATCGCGGCGCCATCCGGAATCTCGAGGGTCAGCAGCAGCGCCGGGCGCGCGTGAATCTCGATTACGACATCCGCCCCAACCTGACCGTCTCGGTCAGCACGCTGTTCGACAAGTCGAGCACCGACTCGCGCGGCAGCTTCTTCGGCGGCCTCCTGCGTGGCGCGCCCCCGGGCACCGACTATCTCGTGCGTGACTCGCTGGGCCGCGGCATCATCAAGGGTGGTGGCACGGGCTTCCGCCCCACCGGCAACGGCGCGGGCACGTTCCTGTACGCCACGGAAAACCAGACGGGTCGCAGCAGTGGCACGCGCTACCTGGCCAGCATGACCACCACGTACACCCCCTCGGATTGGGCGTCGTTTGAAGCGTTGTACAGCTACGACTTCCGCAACAGTCTGAGCGACAACTACGCGGTGAAGGGGTTCCGCACCGACGGCGTGTCGGCGGCGACCAACAACGGCAACCAATCGGTCGGCAATTCCAATCGCGAATCCATGAACGCGCAGATTTCCGCGACGTTCCGCAAGCAGATCACTTCCGACCTGAACGCCAAGGTCAACTTCCGCGGCCTCATCGACCGGGACTTCTCGCGCTCCAACAGCAGCGCCGGTCAGGTGTACGTCGTGAAGGACATCTACACGCTGTCGAACACCACCACCAACTTCTCCACTGGCTCCAGCAGCTCGCTGGTGAAGAACATGGGCGGGATCGCCGGCGCGAACGTGGACTACAAGGGCAAGTACATCCTCGACGGGACATACCGCTACGATGGCAGCTCGCTCTTCGGCGAAGGCAACCGCTGGGCACCGTTCGGTCGTTTGTCGGCGGTGTGGCGCGTGTCGGAAGAGAGCTTCTTCAGTCTGCCCGCGGTGTCCGACTTCCGTGTTCGCGCCTCGCGTGGCTCGGCCGGCAACACGCCGAATTTCTCGGCGCAGTACGAGACCTACAACTGTTCCGCCAGCGGCTGCTCGCTGGGCCAGGCGGGCAACTCGCAACTCAAGCCCGAAACCACCACCGAAAACGAGTTCGGAACCGACCTGACGCTCTTCGGGCGCCTCGGTGTTGAAGTCACGTATGCGCAGTCGCTCACGCGCAACCAGATTCTCAACGTCCCGACGCCGTCCTCGCTCGGCTTCGCCAGCAAGTGGCAGAACGCCGGCTCGCTACAGAACAAGACGTGGGAAGTGGCGCTGAACCTGCCGGTGATCACGAAGAAAGATTTTCAGTGGAACACCCGCGCGACGTGGGACCGCAACCGGTCGTACATCACCGACCTCTTCATGCCCGAGTACTTCACGTCCGCCGGCACCGGCCAGGGCACGGGATCGATCTTCCTGATCACGGCGCGCAAGGACAAGGTGGACGGCGTGCCCGTGAACCGCTTCGGCAACATCTGGGGGCGCAAGTTCTACAAGACATGCTCGGATCTGCCGTCGTCGCTGCAGGCGCAGTGTGGTGGCGGCAAGGCGTATCAGGTGAACGATCAGGGCTGGGTGGTGTGGGCGGGTGAAGGCAACAGCTATCGCGACGGCATCACCAAGAACCTCTGGCAGACCAAGCTCCCCGCGGCGCAGTCGCCGTGGAACTTTCCGCTGCAGTTCGGCCACCCCATCGTCGACCGCCCGTTGAAGGGTGAGAAGGGCGAAGGCGTCGGCATCAACCACATCATCGGCAATACGCTGCCGAAGTTCCGCTTCGCGCTCAACAACACGGTCACGTACAAGAAGCTGTCGTTGTACGCGCTGCTTGATGCCACCATCGGCCACAACATCCAAAATCAGGGCGAAGGCTGGGGATTGCTCGACCTCTCCTCGGGCTATTTCGATCAGGGCAACGCCTCGGTCGAAACCGCGAAGCCGCTCGGCTACGGGTGGCGCGTGGGCGGCTCAGAAGGCGCCGGCTCGGGCGGGTTCTACGACCTGCTCGGCCCGAACAACTACAACACGGAAGACGGCTCGTACGCCAAGTTCCGCGAGGTGAGCCTCACGTACCAGATCGGCAAGGTGGCCGGCATGGGTGACTGGACGTTGTCGGCCATCGGCCGCAACATGTTCACCTTCACCAAGTACAGCGGCTACGATCCTGAAGTTGGTGTGTCGGGCGGTCAGGCTGGTTCGGGTCTCATTAATCAAGTCGATGCCTTCGACTTCCCGACCCTCCGCACGTACACGATCTCCCTTTCCACGCGCTTCTAGGAAATGGCCGACATGATAAAAACATCCGTCCGATGGGCCGCCGTAGCGGCGGCCCTGATTGGAGCCATCGCCTGTAACGACACCGATCTCGGGGTGGTCAATCCCAACTCCGGCGAGTCGTCGCGCGTGCTGGGTACCCCCAACGACGCCGAGGCGTTGTTGGGCACGTACTACAAGCGCTGGAGCAGCGGCGTGTACGGCAGCACGACCGACCTGCAGGGCATGGCGAACATCCAGTCGCTCATGAACTATTCCAGCCTGGCCAATAGCTGCCAGAACGCGCGCACCCCCTTCACTGGTGCGGCCAACAGCAACGCGCCGGGCAATGTCTGCGCCGGTGAGCAGTACCGCCTGTTCTCGTACATGGGTGAAGTGAACCGGGTGGCCAGCACCTTTCTGACGGCCGTAGACAAGGGGCTGAATCTCGGCAGCGCTGAGCGCACCAACCGCGACAAGGCGTTTGCGCAGTTCCTGCGAGGCATTTCGATCGGCTACACGGCCCTCATGCACGACTCGGTGTCGGTGGTGAGTGTGGGCCAGAGCTCGGAAGAGGCGGGCGTGCTGGTGGGCTATAAGGCGGCGGCCGACTCCGCCTACCTGGCGTTCCAGCTCGCCATCGATCTGACCAACGCGGCGGCCACGGGTGGGCAGGGTTTCCCGCTCCCCACCACGTGGATCCCGTCGCCGACGTCGTGGTCGAAGGCGAGCTTTGTGCAGCTGGTGCGTTCGTATCGGGCGCGGTTGCGGGCCAACATGGCGCGCACGCCGGCCGAGCGGGCGGCGGTCGACTGGACGAAAGTCGTCGATGATGCGCGCAACGGATTCACCACGGACCACCTGGTCACGACCAACGTGACCACGGGTCCGACCAACTCGTGGCGTAGCCAGTATCAGACGTTCACCACGTGGCACCAGATGCCGCCGTTCTTCATCGGCATGGCCGACGTGTCTGGCTCGTATGCGGCGTGGATTGCGCAGCCGGTGTCTGACCGTGGCGCGGGCAACGTGGGCTTCTTGATGGTCACGCCCGACCTGCGCTTTCCGCAGGGCGCCACTCGTGCGGCGCAGCAGGCCGATTTCTCCCTGCCCAGCTGCACGGCGGCCAACACCACCTGCAAGCGCTACTTCGTGAACCGTCCCGGCGGCAACGACGTGCTCTCGGGCGCTGGTTTCGGCTGGTCCAACTACGACCACGTCCGTTTCTATCCATGGAATCTGAGCGGCGACGGCAGCGGTGCCCGCAACGGTCCCACGCCGCACATGGTCAAGCCCGAACTCGACCTGCTGCAGGCCGAGGGGCTGTACCGGGCCGGTGATTTTGCCGGTGCGGCCGCGCTGGTCAATGTCACGCGCGTGCGCAACGGACTCCCGGCCATCACCGACTTCAATGCCACGGCCCGCGTGCCGGGCGGCGGCGACTGCGTGCCCAAGGTGCCGGTCGCGCCGTTCAACGTGGTGGCGTGCGGGACGCTCTGGGATGCGCTCAAGTACGAGAAGCGCATCGAGACCGCCTACACCGCGTATTCCCCCTGGTTCCTCGACGGCCGTGGCTGGGGCGAGCTGCCCAAAGATACGCCGCTGTTCTGGGCGGTTCCGTATCAGGATCTTCAGGCGCGTGGCGCGGCCGTGTCGGCCATTTACGGAGCGGGCCCCGGTGCGGGTAACGCGGCCGGGTCGGCAGCGCCGGTTAGCGTTTACGGGTGGTGAGTGCGCGCAGCACCTCGCGACGGATCGTCGTCGCGGTCACCCTGCTCGTCTCGACGGGCTGCTACACCATGCAGCCTGTTAGCGAGCAGCCGTTCCCGCTCGGGATCACGGTCGAGCTGGTCATCAACGACGCGGGGCGCGCGGCGCTCCGGCCGATGATGGGTCCCGAAGTGGCGAAGGTGCAGGGGCGACTCGTACAGAAGGACAGTACAGGGTATACGGTGGCCGTCACGCAGCTCGGCTTGTTGCGTGATGGCACGCAGGTGTGGTCGGGGGAGCGCGTCAGTATCAAGTCGGAATACGTGAATTCCGTCGCTGAACGTCGCTTCTCGCGTGCGCGCACTGCCGTGGTCACCGCTGCTGTGCTGGGCGTGGTCGCGATCGTGTTCACCCAGTCGATTAAAGGCTCTCTTTTTGGTGACGATGGCAAAGTGCCCTCTGATACCGCTGTTGCCGTCAGATATCCGCGATTCCAACGGTAGCAGGGCTCGTCTCCACCTCCACGGAGTGTTTCATGCAGCGTATTACTCGGCTTTCGATGCTCGGTCTGGCGGCACTCGCCGGCATGAGCGCGTGCAAGCCTGAATCAGTCATCGTGACCCCGGCCATTCCCACGGCCGGTGTCCGGTTCATCAACGCGTTGCCGGACAGCACCGGCTCGTTCGGCCTCGACTTCCGCTTCCTCGACATCGTCGAGAACAGCACGGCGTTCCGCGTGCAGTTCCGGAATTCGCCCACCACCACATCGGGTGTCACCGCCGCCACCTCCGCGCAGTTCCGCGCGGCGCAGGCCGGTTCGCGACGCTTTGCCGTGTTCCTCGACGACACGCTGCAGGCGATCGCCTCAACGAAGCTCAAGGATTCCACCCTCACCCTCGAGGCGGGGAAGAACTACACCGTCATCCTGTGGGGCGCCGCCCGCGCCGGTCAGATGAAGCTGTCGGTCATCAATGAAACCGTCGCTGAACCGCCGGCCGGGAAAGTCGCGGTCCGCGTGATCAACGCCACGCAGACCGCGATCGACGTGCGCAGCTTCGTCACGGGCGCGGCGGTACCTGCCGGCGCCACGTGGTCCAACGTCGCTGGGCTTTCGGCCTCGTCGTTCGTGACCGCCGATACCGGATCGATCTCGTACAACGTGCAGCCCGCTGGTGGCGGCACGCCGCTGTTCGCCGACATGATCGCGCTGCTTGGCGCCCGCGCGTCGTCCAGTGCCGGGACGGGTGGCAAGCTCGATATCGAGCCGCTCCCCGGCACGCGCGTCGCCGGTTCGGCGGTCACGCTGATCGTGTTCCCGCGATCCACCGCGGGTGCCCGTACGCCGCAGACCGCCGCCTTCGCGGTGCCGGCGGGTGCCTTCGTGTGGGATAAGCGTCCGCCTCGGGGCTTCTGACCCCGCGCCGGACACGGACGCCACACGTACGCATCACGGGTCGCCGATCTCCAATCGGCGGCCCGTCGTGTAT
>CAMBRJ010000123.1 GCA_945870175.1 Gemmatimonas phototrophica | reverse complement strand
GATCCCCCGGGCACTTCGGCTCACATGGCGCCGCGCCGCACTATCGAACGGCACCACCAAATGGCTCGGCACTGTGGACTGTCGTTGCTGAATTCTGACCACTATACCCAGTCAGACGCCAGACGCCTGTCCACTGTCCACTGTCCACTGCCAAGTGTATTGCCTCCGCTCCCGCCGCCGTCACTCGACGTTCGTGACCTGATGCTCCGGGTCGCGCTCGACCACGATGGTAAACTCGGTGGCCAGCGCGACGATGCCGGCGATGGCGGCCCAGAGTGGCGCCAGGAAGGCGCCCGCCAAGCCTGCACTGAGGGGCATGTCGATCAGCGTGCGGCCGGTTGCGTTGCGCACGATGATGCGGCGTACGTTGCCCTCGCGAACGAGCTGCTTCAGGGTCGACTTGAGTTTGTCGCCCGCCACCTTGATCTGCTCCATCACTGCCTCGCGGCCGGAGTGAAGGGTGGTCGAACGGTGCGTCGGGTACGCCCGCCGGCCATGCCACTATTGCCTAATCTACGTGTATCCGGCAACGGGCCGGTATAGCCCCCTGCGACAGCAATCCACCACGGTGAGGTCGTGATGACAACCCAGTACTACACCGCGTTCAGTCGAGTTGGGGAAGGCATGGTGCACGTGCGTTTCGACGTATCACGGCCAACGGTTGTCGAGGTGACGCCATGACCGCTACGCTCGAGAACGCGTTCGGCTACCGCGGCGACACCATGCATCTTCCGGTGCCGAACCTCGCCGCGGCGGTCCCATTCTACGAAACGGTGCTCGGCTTTCGTGTGGTCGCACGCGACGATGCGCCGTTTCCCCGCGCGGTGCTGGCGCGCGACGCCGTGCAAATCGGGCTCGAGGAGAACGGCGGCGATCCGACGCAGGATGGCTGCGCGTTCCATGTGCGCGGGTTGACGGCGCTGTTCGACGAGTACGCGACGCGCGGGCTGACGTCCTCACCGTCGGATTTCGGCGTGGAGCCGCGCGATGGCGTGGCGTGGACAGTCCGCTACGTCATTGCGCCCGATGGACTGTGCTATTGGTTCGGCGAGCGCGGTACCACCTGACGTAGATGGCGCGCACGTGCTGGCCGCCGCAGCTTTGTCGGGTCCGTTCGGCCGTGAATCACTCTTGGGGGTACTGCATGTCACCACGTCGTTCTCGCGCGCGTATCGGCGCACTCGTTGCGCTTGCGGTGGCCGCTGCGCCCCTCGCGGCACAGCGTCCAAGTACCATGGCGGGCCGCTCCACGGTGTATGCGTCGAGCGCGGTCGTGGCCACCAGTCAGCCGCTGGCGTCGGCGGCAGGGCTCGAGATTCTGCGGCGCGGTGGCAACGCCATCGACGCGGCGGTCGCGGCGGCGGCCGTGTTGAGCGTGACCGAACCGCACATGACGGGCATCGGCGGCGACATGTTCGCCATCGTGTGGCTGGCGAAGGAGCAGAAGCTCGTGGCGATCAACGCGAGCGGACGCGCCGGGTCATTCATGACGCGCGCCACGTTGCAGGCGCGCGGCTTCCGTGCGGGATCGCAGCAGGGTGTGATGTCGGTGACAGTGCCCGGTGCGCTGGCGGGGTGGGACAAGCTCGTGCGCACGCACGGCAAGCGCACCCTCGCGCAAGTGCTGCAGCCGGCGATCGGCTACGCACGTGATGGATTTCCCGTGTCGCCGATCATTGCCGCGCAGTGGGCCGATGAGACCGCGTTCTTGCAGCGCGATTCGGCGGCCGCCGCCACGTTTCTGCCTGGTGCGCGAGCACCCAAAGCCGGCGAGTGGTTTCGCAATCCCGACTACGCGCGCACGCTCAAGACGATCGCCGACAGCGGTATCGGCGTGTTCTACAGTGGGTCGATCGGTAAGCGCATCGTGTCGCGTTTGAAAGCCTTGGACGGCTTCGTCACGCTCGACGATCTGCGCAAGAACGCGCCGAATTGGGTGACGCCGATGTCCGTGCCGTTCAAGGGCTATCGCGTGTGGGAGCTGCCACCCAGCAATCAGGGGATCGCCGCCCTCGAAATGCTGCGTATTCTCGAGCCGTACGATCTGAAAGCGATGGGGCACAACTCACCGGCGTATCTGCATCATCTCATCGAGGCGAAGAAGCTGGCGTACGCCGACCTCGATCGGTTTGTTGGTGACGCCGATCATCTCGCCATGCCGGCGTCGCAGATGCTGACAGACGAGTTCATCGCGGAGCGTCGCAGTTATCTGAATCCGCTGCGCGCGCAGGAGCGGGTGGACCCGGGTCCGCTGCGCACCAAGAGCGAGACGGTGTATCTCACCGTGGCCGACGCCCAAGGGAACATGGTGTCGTTCATCAACTCGAACTACGACTACTTCGGGTCGGGCATCGTGGTGCCGGGCACCGGCTTTGCGCTGCACAATCGCGGGGCAGGCTTCACACTCACTGAGGGGCTGCCGAATACGGTCGCGCCGGGCAAGCGCCCGTTTCACACCCTCATCCCCGGCTTTGTGACGCAGACCGTGAACGGCCGCGAGCAGGCGTACATGAGCTTCGGGCTGATGGGCGGCGGTGTGCAGGCGCAGGGGCACGTGCAGTTCCTGCTCAACTACTTCGTGTTCGGTATGGACGTGCAGGCGGCGATCGATGCGCCGCGTTTCCGTCACTACGACAAACAGCGCGTGGCGCTGGAGCCGCCGATCGGCGACGGCGTGCGCAACGCACTGGTGGCGATGGGGCACGTGCTCATCGAGCAACCCACGATCGCGTTCGGCGGCGCGCAGGCGATCGTGCGATTGCCCAAGGGGTTTGCGGCGGGGAGTGATCCGCGCAAGGATGGGATGGCGGTGGGGTACTGAGGTTGCGACGGCCGTGGGACGTGCTACAACGCGACCGGCTGTCGCTTGCGGCACGTCGCACGGTCGCGCGCCGACAGCGCACCGGCGCGGCGCAGGACCAGCGACGCGTCCAGCGTGAACAGCTTCCAGCGCACGATCGACGCCACCGGTAGGCCGCAGGGTGAGAGGTCGCGTATGGGAACATCCCCTGGCCATTTCTTGTGCGCCGCGGTGGTGATCATGGCCAGCACCAGGTGGTGGGAACTGTCGTTGAAGGCGGTCGCCGAACACACCAACGCCGGTCGCCGCTTCGACGCGTCGCGATCGGAGAACGGAAACGGCACGACCACCACGTCTCCGGGGCTATAGGTCGGCATAGGCCGCGTCGTCGCGTGCCGAATCCCATTCCGGTGCCAGCGTGGCCTCGAGCTCCTGCAATTCGGCGTCGGCGGGCAGGGCGCGCCGCACGCGCACCCCGTCGCGCTCGATGATGAACTCGATGCGGTCACCGGCGCCGAGGGTGAGCGCTTCGCGCACGGCGCGGGGAATGGTGGCCTGGTACTTGGACGTGAGCGTCGACACGGGCATGGCACTCCTCCGGAATACGTAATGTACGTAATACGTATTACGGTAATGGGGTTGAGGATCGTGGGCAATCCGATCGTGCCTGATAGCATATCGTCGGACGAGACGGCGGCGGTCATCACGCCAACGCAGGGGCGACCGTGACCACGCGCACCGAGCGCTGTGCCACCCTCGCCGCCAGCCGACCCGACGCGCATCTTGCACCGCGCGCCGAGGTGCGTGCGTTCTCCACCGGCATCACGTGTGGTCCGCCGTCTCGCCTTCGCTATCGCCATCGCCGTCAATCGTGTGCACCCAAAGGAGCAGTCCGTCGTGAACGATGCCTCACTCAGGGAGTTTGCCATGCGCTACACCGCCGCCTGGTGCAGCCAGCAGGCGACGAGCGTAGCGGCGCATTTTGCCGAGCAGGGCTCGTTGACGATCAATGCGGGCGTGCCAGCGGTGGGACGTGAGGCGATCGCCGCATCGGCCCAGGCGTTCATGACGGCGTTCCCCGACCTGGTCGTCGCGATGGACTCGCTCGTTGGGAGCGGCGCGCATTCTGTGTATCACTGGACACTCATCGGCACCAACACCGGCCCGGGCGGAACGGGCAGGGCGGTGCGCATCCACGGCTACGAAGAGTGGACGATCGGCACCGACGGCCTGATCGCTTCGTCGTTAGGACACTACGACGAAGCGGAGTACGCCAGACAGGTGCAAGCGGGCGTCCGCACGCGATGAATGCGGCCACGCCATAGCCACGCGTCTCACTGACGAGTGCGCTTGCCGCTCGATACGTGCGGACTGCACTCTTTCGGCTCACGTGTTGCCCCTGTCGGCGCGGGCGCTTGTCCGTGACCACAGGAGCCCCCTTGAGAGAGGAGCCGGTCATGAGACTCGTCACGCACGCCCTGACTGTCACCGCCGCACTCGTCCTGATGCTTCCCGCCAGCCGACTCGTGGCCCAAGCGGGCGATCCCGCCATGGGCACGTGGGTGCTGAACGTCGCCAAGTCGAAGTACGAGCCGGGTCCGCCGCCCAAGAGCCTGACGCGCACGTACACCGCCGCCGCGAACGGCTACAGGTTCACCTCCGACGGCGTCAGTGCGTCGGGTCAGAAAACGCATGTCGAGTTCACCGCCGTGTTCGATGGGAAGTACCACCCCATGTCCGGCACGTCGACCGCGGACGCGATCATGGTGAAGCGGATCGACGCGAGGACCGTCGAGTCCATCCAGATGAAGGGCGCGAAGGAAGTCATGCGCACCACGCGCGTCGTCTCGAACGACGGCAAGGTGCTCACATCGACCGCCAAGGGTACCGATGCGGCGGGCAAGCCTACCTCGAACGTCGAGGTGTTCGAGAAGAAGTGATCATGTCGTGAGGGGTCAGCGTGTCCGCTTGGTCGCCACGGGCGTCGCGCCTGGCCCCCGCACGATCTGACCGGGCTTCGCGCCCGTGTGCACGCCGTCGCGGAGCACCGCCGTTCCATTCACGAACACATCGCGCACACCGATGGACGCCTGGAGCGGTTCCTCGAACGTCGCCTTGTCGATGATCGTGCGCGGGTCGAACACCACGACATCCGCGTACATGCCCGGCTTGAGCAGTCCGCGCTCGTGTAGCGAGAGTCGTGTGGCCGTTGCCGACGTCATCTTCCGCACGGCCTCTTCCAGCGGCATCAGTCCCTCCTCGCGCACGTAGCGGCCGAGGATGCGTGGGAAGGTGCCGAGCGACCGCGGATGCACGAGCCCTTTGAAGGTTGCCGGATCAACCGCGCCCGCGTCGGTGCCGATCTTCATCCAGGGCTGCCGCAGGTTGAGACGCACGTTGTCCTCGTCCATCATGAAGTACGTGGTCTCGACCCGGTTGTGCTCGGTCAGCACGAGGTTCATCACGGCTTCGATCCAGTCGGTCTTCATCGCCTCGGCGATGGCGGAGAGACGCTTGCCGGCGTACGGCGCGAGCGCGGGGGCGTTCAACCGGGAGACCAGCACGTTGGGCGGCGTGGCCAGCTCGCACAGGTTTTCCCAGTCGAAGGTCTGGTGCTCCATCTCGGCGCGCATCTTCGCGCGCATAGCCGGGCTGGCGAGATTTTCGAACAGCTTGCCGTCGGCGGCACTCCACGGTGGCAGACACGAACTCAGCCCCGTCGCGCCGGCGGCATACGGATACATGTCGGCCTGGACATCGAGTCCGGCCGCGCGCGCCGCATCGATGCGCGCGATCGCCAGCGGACCCTTGGCGTAATTGCGGATGCCACTCGCCTTCAGATGGTAGATCTCGGCCGGGATGCCGCTTCCCTCGGTGATGCGAACAACTTCGTCGATCGACTCGAGCAGCTTGTCGCCCTCCGAGCGCATGTGCGTGATGTAGATACCGCCGGCATTCCGCACGACCTTGGCGATCTCCACCAACTCGGCCGTTGTGGCAAAGGTGCTGGGCGGGTAGATGAGGGCGGTCGAGAAGCCGAGCGCACCGTCCTGCATGGCGCGCGCGGCGGCGCCCCGCATGACCTCGAGTGCGGCCGGCGGTGGCGCGCCCTCCGCCAACCCCATGCCGAATTCGCGCAGCGTGCTGCCGCCCACAAAGGCGCCGACATTCACACTCGCGCCGCGCGTCTCGATGACGCGAAACATCTCAGCGAAGCCATGCGGTGTGGCGAATAGCGGGAGCAGTCGGCGCGACAGCGTATCCGCCGGATCGAGCGCGGCCATCGCCCGCTGTAGCATGTCGGCGCTGAGCGGCGCCGGCGTGCCGCCTTCGCCGAAGATCTCGGTGGTGATCCCCTGCGTCACCTTGCCGACCACGCGCGAGTCGCCGCGCAGGAAGGCGTTCGTGGAGCCGCTTTGAATGTCGATGAAGCCGGGCGCGACCACCATGCCCGACGCGTCGATACGCTGCCGGGCCTTCGCGCCGCGCAGCATCCCGCGCGTGGTGACCACGCGGATGCGGTCACCGACGATGCCAAGGTCACCGTAGAACCACGCGGCCCCCGTGCCATCGACGACACGTCCGTTCTCGATCACGAGGTCGAACGACTGCCCGACCGGCGTCGGCGCGGACACGGAGGGGCGCCCGGTGCAGCCCAGCGCACAGGCCAGCACCGCGGTGATCACAACATGTTTCATGCGGGTATTCCAGTGAAAGAGAGTCGGACCGCGCCGTGCGGCATGCGGTTACATGCGTCGCCCGAAGAAATCGATCGCCGATTCGAACGCCCGCATCCACGAGTCGTGGCGCAGGAAGCCGTGAATCTCGTCGGGAAACACCAGCTGCTCTACCGGCACCCGCTGCGCCCGCAGCTGCTGAATCAGTGTGAGCGTCTCGACGAAGCGCACGTTGCGGTCGTCGTCGCCATGGATCAACAGCACCGGCGCGCGCCAGTTCTTCACTTGCGCCATCGGTGAAGCTATGAACGCCGTTTTGGTGGCCAGCGGATTGGCGTACACATCGTAATCCGGTATGAACGTCTGGATACCCACGTTCCAATCGTGGACACCGTGAATGTCCACACCGGCCTTGAACAGCTCGGGATTGCGCGTGAGTCCCATGGCGGTCAGATAGCCGCCGTACGAGCCGCCCCACAGGCCAATGCGGGCGCGATCGACATCGGCGCGCGCGCCAAGCCACCGGGTGGCGGCCACGACATCGCCGTATTCACTGCCGCCGGTCGCACCCTGCCGGAGCGCCTCGCGGAAGTCCGAACCGTATCCGATGCCGCTGCGATAGTTCAGCGATACCACGATGTAGCCGCGCAACGCCATCGCCTGATTCATCGCATAGGCGTGATGGTAGTAGGCGCCGTAGTTCCAGCCCAACAGCATCTGCCGGCGTGACCCGCCGTGCAGGAAGATCACGGCGGGGTACTTCTTGCCCGGCGCCGCATCGGGCGGCATGAACAGCTGCCCGTACGACTGCACGCCGTCGGTCGCGCGCAACGTAATCGCCGTGGGTGTGACGAGTGATGCCGACGGGAAATCCGCCGGCATGGTCTCGGCGGCCAGGTGCGTCCACTGTGGCGTGGTGCCCGTCGTACGCATGACGGCCGCGTGCGCCGGCAGGCGTGCATCGCTGACCAGCGCATAGATGCCACCCGCGCTGGACTGTACTGCGTTCCACGCAATGTGCGCACCGCTGACCGTCGCGACCGGTGCCGACTTCCCATCGGCGGCCACGCGCATGACGTGCCGTCGATCGATGTCGCCGATGTTCGTGTTGTAGATCAGTTGCGTGCCGTCCTTGCTGGCGGCCACGAACTCCACCTCACCGTTGCCGGGCGTGAGTTCGCTCGGTGTGCCGCCGCTGGCCGGCACACTGTACAGATGGGCCCAGCCGGTGCGCTCCCACGGAAACACGATGCGATC
>CAMBRJ010000122.1 GCA_945870175.1 Gemmatimonas phototrophica | reverse complement strand
AAGGACCTGAAGCTCACCTGGCCGCGCGGCGAGACGCCCACGCACTGGATCACGATGGGCGCTGACAAGGATCTGGTGATCGCGACCAAGACCGCGCTCCGTCAAGCCATCGAGTTCTTGCAAACCAAGGGACTCTCAAAGGACGACGCCTACATGCTGACGAGTGTGGCCTGCGACGTACGCATCACGCAGCTGGTAGACGGCAACGTGGGGGCGCACGTCATGATTCCCAAGGCGATCTTCACCAAAGGGAAGTAGGCGCGCGGGACGCCGTCGCGCCCTAGTGCGGCCCAGCCGACCCGAGGCTCGGGCGCACGACACCGCGCAGTACGTCGAGACGGAATTCGGTCCATCCGTCGCCCTGCACGTACTGCGCGCGCACGCGATGCCGGCCGCCGTGCAGTGAGGCGTAGCCCGGTTGCGTTTCGTGCGGCGTCCACTGGTCGATCACCAGGTGGTCGTCCACCCACACCCGCACCGCGTCGTCACTCAGCGTGCGCAGCGTGTACACGCCCGGCGGCAAGTCGAGCGTGGCGGTTGCCTCCACGGCCATGCGACGGGTCGGGATCTGCGCATCCCGAGAACGCGACCAGAACCAATCCATGCGGGGCGCTGTGCGCGTCGTGAGTGGCGTGCCGGCCAGCAGTGCGGTGAAGGCCGCCGGCTGCTTCACGGGATCGGTGCTGTCGCTCCACGCAAACACCCGTTGCGTCCAAGTGGTGCGCGGCGCGAACTGTTCGTAGCCGAAGCGCTGCGGCACGCCGGCGGCGGTGCGTACGCCGCGCGGCGACACCGTGGCCGCCCCGCGATACTCAAGGGTGAGTTCCCAATCGCCGCGCTGTTGCTCGGCGGGTGTGATCACGATGGTATCGCCAGTGCGTCCCGAGATCGAAGACAGCGTGGCCACACCGCGACGCGACAGCACCCGCCAGCGACCGATGGGCCCGAGCACACGCAGGCGGACCGACGGACCATGCGCGCTGTCGAGCGGCCAGAGCTTCGGCGACTGCCAGTCGTACGGCCCCCATTCATCGACCACGATGGCGCTACGCTCGCGCAGGGCATTGGCCGCCGCCGGCCAGCGCAGTGGGGCGTTCTCGATGTTCGGCATGCGCCACCATGTGGTAGTGGGCACGAGTCGCGTGGGATCACACGCCTGCGACGCCGTGTCGTCGACCACGCTGCGCACGCTGTCGACGTCACTGGTATTCGCAATGCGCGTGCGTTCCGTCACCCGCGTGAAGCGGTTGTCCACGACGCGCCACGCTCGGCTGCGCGTATCGCGGTGCTTGGGATAGCCCCAGTCACTGGGCTCGATGGAATCCGCCCACAAGCGAATCGCGAGCGTGTCACCGACGAACCGATTGGCACCCACGGTATTTTGCTGTCCGTGTTCGATCGCAATGCCGATGCGATTATTCACGAAGCAGTTGCCGATGATGGCCGACTCGTAGCTGTAGCCGCCCCACAGTCCGTGCGTGTTCCCTTCCACGCGATTGCCGATGAACTGATTGCGACTGAAGGTCGCTTCCATGCCGTTGGTGGGTGCGAAGCTGAAATCGTTCACCAGGAACAGATTGTCATTCGAGCCGCCATTGCCCGTGTCCATCGTTTCCTGGCCGGCCCAGAGGAACAGGCCATCGCCGGAGTGCGTCATGGAGTTGTACGCCACGACGTTGTGCATGCACTGCTCGAACATGAGCAGCGCGGCTGAGTCCTGTCCGCGGGCGAAGAAACCATGTGAGTAGCCGCGCACGTTGTAGTCGGCGCGGTTGTTCACGATGGTATTCCAGCTCGAACGGTACATGCCGATACCAAGCCCGGAGTTGTACGACAGGTCGTTGTCGCGGATGTCGAGCGAGTCGGTGCGCGTGAGCAGCACGCCGTTCATGCTCTGGCGCACGGTGTTGCCGCGGAGTGCCCCACCCGTCACGCGCGAGAGGTAGATACCGGCGCCGAAGCGCAGCCACTCGTCCTGCTCGTTCTTGTGGTACGACAGCCAGTCGTTGAGGCTTTCGTGCGCGACAATGCTGAAAAGGCGCGGCTTCCAGCTGTGACTCAGGTTATTGCTGTCCAGCGTGAGGGCGCGCGTTCCTCGCGCGAGAATCCCCACACGATAGCCACGTGCGGTGAGGCCGCGCACGCGGATATGCTCACCGCCGTCAATGCGGATCGCCGTGCCTTGACCCGCGTCGGGCGCGCGGTCGATCGGCGAGCCCACGAACGTGACACCACGCAGATCGACGGTGATGTTGCGACCGCGAATGGTGAGCAACGCCGAGTCGAGTGACGCCGGCGCGCGCAGTCGATACACACCGGGGCGCACTTTCACGGACTGCGTGATCACCATCCCGGCGCGCGGCGTGATCACCGGCACCGGTTGTGCCACGCTGACCGATGCGGCGAACGCGAGCGCTGCGAGGATGCTCGAGCCCATCAGGCCGACGCGCATCAGATCCATCGTCCCACCCGCGCACAATACGCCGCGTACTCCTCCGGGAATCGCTCGCGGAGATGCCGCTCTTCCCGGCGAATCACCTGCGTGACCAGCAACGTGAGCACCATCGGCAGCAGGAGCAGCACCCACAGCACACCGGTCAGCAACACGCCACCGAGGTACGCGATGGTGAGGCCCGCGTACATGGGATTTCGCGTATAGGCATAGACGCCGGTGTCCACCACCAGCGAGGCGGGGCGATTCGGGTACACCGCCGTGTGGTGCCGCTTGAATGTGATGATGCCGGTGAGCATGAGGGCGATTCCGATCGCGACCAGCGCGAAGCCCGCGATCACGACCCAACGCGCATCAGGAATGACCGCCGGAAGAGGCAGCGCCACATCGAGCAATACGCCGATGGTGAGACCACCCACGAACAGCAGCGGCGGCGGGAACGACACGCCGGGACCGCGGTCGGTCGGCGGCGTTGGGTTCGCGGATGTGGACATGCGGACAAGCATGCAGCGAAGCGAGGCGGGTGGCTACCGCTGCGGATTCACGGATGAGACGTTCAGAACTCGGGCGTCAGACTGGGTATAGTGTTCGGAGTTCAGCACCGGCAGTGCTCAGTTTCGAGCATATCCCATGATCGGGGTGCGATGAAAGGCTCATCGACGCGCCGCCAGTCCGATGCTCGGCACTGTGGACTGTCGTTGCTCGACTCCGAACACTATACCCATGTCTGATCGCCGAGCTCTGAACGTCTGAATCCGTTCAATCCCCCGGCAGCATCGCCCACAGCGCCGGCCGTCCCACGTTACAGTGCACCGCGCGCGACAGCGGCGTCAGCGCCCCCCAGCTCAACCAGAGGGCGTGCCGGGCCAGGTGGTGCGCGTGCCACGGCTTCACGGCATCAGCCTTGCCCACCAATCGCGCGATCCGCGCGCTACGCCCCGCTACGGGATGAAACACCGTCTCCACCCCGGTGCTGCGTACCGGTTCGTCGTCCTGCCATTGGTCGAGCAGTTCGATCCCGGTGCGCATCGGGGCAGCACCCATCGACGCGGTGGCGGCGGCATCCAGTGCGAACACGGCCGCACGCGACGGCGTGGGCAGAAACAATACGCCGAGAAACGCCCAGAGCGTCATCGCCGCCGCCAGCGTGATCACGCCCGCCGACGACGCCGGGGACACCCCCGTGAGCGTGAGCGACAGCACGAAGCCCAGCGTGTTCCACCCGATCGCGCCTAGGACGCCGCGCGTGTGCGCACCGCTCGTGCCGGCGATGCGGCGACGCAGCAGCATGGCGGCGAGCGCGGGCTCAGGCAATTGGGCCCAGCGCGCCGGCACCACGAGCGTGCGCGCGGTCAGTCCGGACCACCCGCCCACGAAGCCCTCGTCGGGGCTGTCGAGCACCTGCAGCCGCGACCCATCGAGCCCCGCCTGCGCGGCCGCACTCGCGATGCGCGCCGGGGTGGGCACGAGCGGCAGGCGCGCAATCACCCGCGCCATCCGTCCCCGCCAGCACGCCACGAGGAACTGCACCACCACAAACACGGCGACCGCAGCCGGGTTTCCCGCGGCGCGCGCCGCCAGCATGAGCGCCGTGGCCGCCAGCATCCACACCATCCACTGCACACTCACGCCACGGAGCCAGCGCGCCAGCCACGGGCCACGCCACGGCTGCCGCCGCACCAGGCTGCTGCCGCCGATCACGTCGAACAGCACAAACGCGATCTGACTGAACACGCAGAGCAGTCCCACGGAAAACAGCGCGCGCGCCAACGGCTCAGCGGCCGACGACGAGAGCCCCCGCGACGGGATGCGAAAGTACAGCAGGGCCGCGGTCAACAGCACGGCGCAGCCGACGCCGGAAATACCGAGGAACAGCCGCGCGCGGGCGTAGGTGAGGCCGCGCGGCAGCGAGGGAGGGGAAAGGGACGGGATCGTCATCCTGACCCAACGTCGGACACCCGTTCGTGGTTGCCACAGCTTTCGGCCGTCCGTCACGCAATCGTGACCGCGGGATATAGCCACCGCCGTCGATCCATCGTACCGTATGCGTATGGACCGCCGACTCTTCCTGACCGACCTCTCGCGCTACGCCGCGCTCGCCGCCGTTGTTCCCAACGTCTGGCGCGTCACCACCCGCCCACGCTTCGCCGAGGATCCGTTTCAACTCGGCGTCGCGTCGGGCGATCCGACGTCCACCGGGGGCGTCCTCTGGACGCGTCTTTCCCCGCGCCCCTTCGAGCCCGACGGCGGCATGGACGGCCTGCGCGCGGTTGTGAGCTGGGAAGTGGCCGACGACGCGCAGTTCACCAAGATCGTGCAGAAGGGGCGCGCCACCGCGGCCCCCGAGCTCTCGTTCAGCGTGCATGTCGACGTGGACGGACTGCAGCCCGACCGATGGTACTTCTATCGCTTCATGGCCGGCGAGGCGGTGAGCGATGTGGGGCGGTTCCGCACCACGCCGGCGGCGGGCGCAAAGACCCCGCTGGCCTTCGCCTTCGCCTCCTGCCAGCGCTGGGATCAGGGACTCTTCACCGCGTACGCGCACTTCGCGCAGGAAGAGATCGATCTGGCGGTGCATCTGGGCGACTACATCTACGAGGGGGCCAGCCCCGCCGCCGCGCTGCGCGCGCACCACGGCCTCGAGATCCGCACCCTCGACGACTATCGCCGTCGCTACGCCCAGTACAAGAGCGACACGCATCTGCAGGCGGCGCACGCGCGCTGCCCGTGGCTGGTCACATGGGACGACCACGAGGTGGACAACAACTACGCCGGGCTCACCGGCGAGAACGTGATGGAGTCGACGGAGCAGATGCGCGCGCGTCGCGCCGCCGCCTATCAGGCGTGGTGGGAACACCAGCCAGTACGCGTCCCTCGCGCGCAGTCGTGGGCCGACCTCTCCATCACCCGCACCATCAACTGGGGCGCAATGGCGCGGTTCTGGATGCTCGACACGCGGCAGTATCGCGACGATCAGGTGTGCGAGGATCGCCCGCTGCAGGGGTGCGCGCCGTGGACCGACCCCCGTCGCACGATGCTCGGTGCCTCGCAGGAGAAGTGGCTCGTAGACGGGCTCGGCGCCTCGTCGGCGCACTGGCAGGTGTTGGCCAATCAGGTCATGATGGCCCCCTACGATTCGGCGCCGGGCGATCAGGTCCAGGTGGCGCCGGACATGTGGGGCGGCTATCCCGTGGCCCGTGACCGGCTGCTCAACGAAGTGGCCAAGCGCGCCCCCAACCGCACCATCACGCTCACCGGCGACATTCACTCGAACTGGGTGAACGAGCTGCGCAGCGACTACACGCGCCCCGACCGCCCCGTGGTGGGCGCCGAATTTGCCTGCACGAGCATTTCGTCGGGGGGAGACGGGGCCGACGTGAGCCCGGAGCGGCTGGCCACCATGCAGCGCGAGAATCCGCACCTGCGGTGGTATCAGAACCGCCGGGGCTACGTGCGCTGCCGCGTCACAGACGACGCATGGACGGTGGACCATCGGAACGTGCCGTTCGTGTCCAAGCCCGACGCGCCCATCGAGACGGCGGCCAGCTGGCGGGTGGAGCACGGGAAGCCGGGGATTGTAAAAACCCAGTAGTCAGTGGTCGGAATTCTGGCGCCTGACTGCTTATAGTGGTCGGAATTCAGCAACGACAGTCCACAGTCCGCGAGCGTTTGATGGTGTGGGCCGCACGAAGATTCGCGCGGCACACGCGCCCGCAGCACGCCGCTATCGTATTCTCGACACCGAGCACTGTCGTTGCTGAACGCTGACCACTATACCCAGTCTGATCCCTGAGCCTGACGGTCAGTACACTGAGTACTGAGCTTTCTGTTCACTGAGCTTCACATCCGCGGCGCCGTCGGCATCAGCGCGCTGAACTCGCGCGTCTGCATCCTTCCTCCGTCGCGCAATCCCTCCACGATATCGTCCGCCCGATCATCGTCGACGCCGAGGGAACGCAGGCTGTGGTACGCCATCCCGAACGCCAACTCACGTTCGCCCATGAGCGCTTTGCTCACGCCCAGCTGCTCGAACATCGCCTGTTCCTGATCGCTGTGCGTGCGCACCACAATGTCGATGGTTGGATTCTTGGCGCGGACCATGTCGATGATGTGTCGCGCGTGATACGGGTCTGGGGCCGCGACGACCAGCAGTCGCGCGCCGGCCGGATGCGCGTGCTCGAGAACGTCGGCGCGCGTGGCGTCCCCGAAAATCGAGGCCACCCCGATCGTGCGCATTGCGTCGACCACGCGACGATCCTGTTCGATCGCGACGAAGGGAATGTCGAGCCGCTGCAGCGCGTCGCCGATCGTGCGACCCACTCGTCCGTAGCCGATCAGGATCGCGTGCCCCTGTTGCACCGTTGCAAACAGGGCGGTGTGCGCCATGCGCGGCGCCTTCTGTCGCTCGAGTCGGTCCAGCACACGCGGATGTCGGGCGATCCATACCGACAACCGGTCGAGTGAGGCGAACAACAGCGGATTGAGCACGATCGTGCACAGGGCCGCCGCCAGAATCAGACTGCGCCCCTCTTCCGACACCACGCCCAGTGATACGCCGAGTCCGGCCAGGATAAACGAGAACTCGCCGATTTGTCCGAAGCTGGCGCCGATGCGCAGCGACGCGCCGAACGGGTGCCGCAGCAGCACCATCAGCACCGTGGCCACCACCGTGTTGCCCAGCAGCACGATCGCGACGGTGGCGAGCACCTTCAGGGGTTGCGTGAGCATCACGGCCGGATCGAGCAGCATGCCCACCGACACGAAAAACAGCACCGCGAACGCGTCCTGCATGGGGAGCGCGTCGGCGCCAGCACGATGACTCAGCTCCGACTCGCTGATCACCACGCCGGCTACGAATGCGCCGAGCGCGAACGACACGCCGAAGAGGGTAGCGGCACCCACCGCGACACCGAGCGACACCGCCAGCACGGCGAGCGTGAACAGCTCGCGCGAGCCGCTGCGTGCCACGTGCGTGAGCAGCCACGGCACCGCACGGCGGCCCACCACACCCATCAGCACGATGAACGCCGCCATCTTCACCAGCGTGAGCGACACCGTCGTGATCAGTTCGGTGCGGCCCATCGGCGCCGCACCGTCGCCCCCGGCCCCCAGCGCGTTCAGAATCGCCGGTAGCAACACGAGCGCAAGCACCACCAGCAAGTCTTCCACGATCAGCCAGCCCACCGCGACGCGCCCGTCGATCGAGTCCATGAGACCGCGATCTTCGAGCACGCGCAGCACCACCACGGTACTGGCCACCGACAGCGACAACCCAAACACCAGGGCTGCCGCCGGCGTCCATCCCCACGAGCT